>CAYQCA010000032.1:14546-22066 GCA_964415835.1 uncultured Clostridium sp.
CTGTCAAGCATTTTTGTTGTAAAATCAATGTCACTTCGGCTTATATTATTCAGAAGTGGTTGACATTCTTCTTCACTTGATTGGATCAAATTGTGCATTCCTGATGCATATAGATAGCCTAAAGCCATTCTCCAGGGGTGTTTTACTGCAGAATCACTACCAGGCATCATAACATATTCCAGATGTCCAGCCCTTTCAAAGCCATGATAACCTCCCTTGAAAAATTCCCCGCCCCAGATTTTCCCATCCTCACCATAACCGGTTCCATCAAAGGCCACCCCGATTACTCCTCCTGACAATTGATTTTCAGCCATACATGAAGCGATATGTGCCTTATGATGCTGCACACCAAATTTTTTCATATTCTCAAGCTCTTGCGCATACTGAGATGAATAATAACCTGGATGCAAGTCGTAGGCAACATACTCGGGTTTTATATCAAATAATTTTTTAAAATGCTCTATTCCATCTCGAAAAGCAATATTGGTATTCTCGTTCTCAAGATCCCCAATATGGTGGCTCAGGTAAAACAGTCTGTCCCTATTCATGCAAAATACATTTTTCAGTTCCCCACCGCTGGCTAAAATAGAAGGTATCTCTAGTTCACTTTCGATCTGGAGTAGCTTATTTACATCTATTTTGATTGGCTTAGGTACGTATCCTCTGGATCTCCTGGAAATATATTCCTTGTCTTTAAAGACCCTGGTAACCGAATCATCTGTACGAATAAAAATTTCCCTGTTATTTGTTAAAAACCCGTCAGCAATTCCGACCAATCCGTTAACAGCCTCATCATCCTTGTAAAAAATAGGCTCACTGCTTAAATTTCCGCTTGTCATAACAATAACCTCAGGAAAATCTGTCTGCTGGAACAAAATATGATGAATCGGCGTATAAGGCAACATAACTCCAAGGTACCTGTTAAGACGGGCTACCGCTTTGGGCAATACATCTGCTGTAACTTTCTCCAACAGCACTATAGGGGTGGCAGGCGATGTTAACAATTGGATCTCTTTATCATTCAATTTACAATACTTTGATATGGTATAAATATCTTTCATCATTACAGCAAAAGGTTTATCATCACGGTGTTTTCTTCTTCTCAGCCTGTCTACGGCTGATGCATCCAATGCATTACATGCAAGATGATATCCTCCTATACCTTTAATAGCCGCTATACTTCCGCCTTTAATTATTTTTGTTATATATTCTATACATTCATAGCTACCGGTAGATGAGTCTGAAACTTTTTCACCTTTATCATTTGCTATTTCCAGTCTTGGGCCGCAATCATGGCACGAGACCGGCTGCGCGTGGTAACGCCGGTCTGATGGATTAGTGTACTCAAGGCTGCATCTATCACACATTTCAAAGGATTTCATTGTTGTTTTGTCCCTGTCATACGGGATATCCTGAATAATAGTGAATCTCGGCCCGCAATTCGTACAATTGATAAATGGATAGTTATACCTTCTGTCATGTATGTCTTTAAGTTCTCTTACGCAATCGTCACAAGTGCAAACATCCGGAGAAATGAAAATAGGACCCTTTGCATTAGTCTGGCTTTCCCTTATACTAAAGTCCTTAAAATCCATAAATGATATCGTTTCATATTTAATTGATTCTATTTTTGACAGCACAGGTGCAGCCGCTTCAATTTTTTTTATGAAATCCTCAAGCTTAGCAGAATTTGCAGATATTTCAATGACAACATCACTGTCTGTATTACCAACCCACCCCTTTAAATGCTGCTCTTGTGCCAAATTATATATAAATGGTCTAAAACCTACACCTTGTACTATTCCTGTAATAGTTATTCTATAACAATTCATATCAAAACCTTTCAACTGACATTGTTCAACAAGTTGAGCCAAAGTATTCTTTAGTCTTTTCCATATCTTTTGAAATCTGGGTGACAAGATCCTCCACACGGTCAAACTTAATCTCATCCCTGATTTTTTTCAAAAAGAAAACTTCGATTTTTTTGCCATAGATATCCTGGTTAAAATCAATAATATGCGTTTCTACGGTTTTCTGCTTAACATCTTCGAATGTTGGGTTAAAACCTACGTTTGTCATACTGTTATATAGTTTCCCATCAAGGAGTGTTTTAGTAATATAGACACCGTTTATGGGTAAAACCAAAAATCTCTCCGGGTGAATATTCGCAGTAGGAAAACCAATAGTATTACCTACTCTTCTCCCGCTTACAACTTCTGCAGTAATGGAATAATTTCTGCCTAAAAGTTTATAAGCAGTTTCAAGCTCACCATTTATAATACATTCTCTTATCCTAGTACTGCTAATAACAAGATTACCACATTTAATGGCCGGGATAACAATGACTTTGAAACCATACTTTTTTCCGTATTCTTTCAAAAGAGGTATATCTCCCTGTCCCTGAAATCCAAATCTATAGTCATATCCGGCAACAGCAAGTTTTATATTAAGCTTTTTTATCAAAATATCACTGACAAATTCTTCAGGTGATAATCTCGAGAACTCTTCTGTAAAATCATCGAAATATAGGTAATCCAACGGTGTTTCGTTTAAAAGTTCGATTTTTTTGTTTTCAGTTAAAAGTAAAGGAGTTATAAGCTTCTTTCTCAATATATTTTCAGGGTGTTTGGTAAAGGTGTAAACTATTGAGGCAAGTCCATTAAGGCGTGTCTCACGAATTAAAGTATTAATAAGCGCCATATGTCCGATATGTAAACCATCAAAATTCCCTAATGCAACACCATTAAAACTACCGAAGAGATTGTTCGTACTATTGTTATATATTACCTGCATATAACCTCCATCCAAGTGCTATTTAAAAAACTTTTTTGATCTCAAATAGTCTGCTTGTCCATTATTAAATATTTCACCGATACCGATAAAATCCCCATTAGTGCTATATACACTGATCAGAGAGTTCTTGAATGCTGACAAAGTGGCATTGTTAAGCCATACACCATTATTATACTTAAACAAATCTGATTCGTTTAAGACAATTATCTCGTAATCACTAAATACAGACTCAACAGGTATTAGCGCATTATTAAGTTCTTTTCTTTCTGCCAACTCTTTTATTTCTTCTAATGTGAGCGCAGAATCAATATCATATTTACCTGCTCTGGTCCGAACCAAAAAAGACATATGCCCTCCACAGCCCAAGCTTTCTCCAATGTCATGACATAGTGTTCTGATATAGGTACCTTTTGAGCAATGTACATCAAAAAGTACTTTTTTTGTCTTATTTATACCATCCGTATCTTCATCCCAGATTCTTACCACGTCTATTCTGAAAATAGTAATGGGTCGGGGTTCTCTTTCAATAACCTCCCCTTCCCTTGCCAATTCATATAATTTTCGGCCGCCAACCTTAATAGCTGAATACATCGGGGGTAGCTGCTGAATTTCACCTGCAAACTCCATTATTGTCTTAATAATTTTGTCATTATCAGCATCGACTTCCTTAGCAAAAATTACGTTCCCCGATGAGTCCTGAGTATCTGTTGCAGTTCCCAAAGTTAATTCTGCACGGTATACTTTATCTTTGTCAATCATAAACTCAATAGCTTTTGTTGCATTTCCAAGGCAAATTGGAAGTACACCTACCGCAGACGGGTCTAATGTACCGGTATGCCCTATTTTTTTCTGACCGGCCGCTTTTCTTAAAAAACCAACTACATCAAATGAGGTCATTCCTGCCGGTTTTAAAATGTTTAATATTCCATCCATCTTTAAAGTTTTTCCTTTATAGCTTTAATTAGTTGCTCTGAAGCATCTTTAAGCGTAGTATCCTTAAAAGTACAGCCTGCAGCTCTTTTATGTCCTCCGCCGCCAAAAGCAGCTGCTATTTCAGAAACATCCACAAAGGCTTTGGACCTTAAGTTAACCCTTATATCTTTGTTATCTTTTTCTTTTAACAGTACAGAAACTTCCACACTTTCAATGGATCGGCCAATATTAACTATACCATCGCAGTCCTCATCCTTGGCTCCAGTGTCTCTGAAATCCTGTAAAGACAGAGCTACAACTGCAATCTTTGAAGCTTCCATCAACTCCAGAAGTTCTATGGACTTCTGAGTTAGTTTAAGTTTTTCATAAGTGCTGTTATCAAAAATCTTTTGAGACAGTTCAGCTATATCAATTCCTGTAGTCAACAACTCTGCTGCTACTCTATGGGTTTCCGCAGTAGTGTTGCCATACTTAAACCCACCGGTGTCTGTTGCAATTGCGGTATACAAGCACATTGCAATATCAGCATCTAATGGTAGTTTCAATTTCTTAAGCAAAGCAAAAACAATTTCACCCGTAGAGGCCGATAAAGAATCCACATAATTGTGATGAGCAAATTCAGTGTTTGTCACATGGTGATCAATATTAACAGTAACAGGTGCTTTGAAGAAGGCTTCACTCCTTGAAGCCAATCTTCCTGCATCACCGGTATCAAGTGCTATATTTAAATCCATAACCTCTGATGCTTCATTCATAAAATATGTCATGTTAATCCCGGGAAGAAAACTGTATACTTTTGGAATACTCTCCTCAATAAATATTTCTACTCGCTTACCCGAATTTTTAAGTGCCAGCCCAAGCGCCAATGAAGAACCGATTGCATCTCCATCAGCAGAAATGTGAGGAAATATAGCAACCGAACCTGCTTCTTTAATTAATTCTACTATTTTTTTATCCATATTTACTCCATATCATTTCATATCTTTTTTTGCGTCGTCTAATAGCTTGCTTATATGGAAACCATGTTCTATTGAGGTATCCAGCTCAAAATGGACTTCGGGTGTATATCTTAACTGCACCCTGTGCCCAAGCTCACGTCTTATAAATCCTGCTGCACTCTTCAGTGCATTGATTGCATTTTTCTTTTCTTCTTCACTGCCTAAAACGCTGATATATACCTTGGCATACCTCAAGTCCTTTGTAACGTTGCAGGAAATAATACTTACCAGGCTAGGCAATCTTGGATCCTTTAAGTCATTTTGAATAATATTGCTTATTTCTTTTTTAACTTCCTCTGAAATTCTTACAATTCTATCAGCCATATTCTCCTCCATATGTTACTAATCATAAAGTCAATTACAGATAAATTATTCGATTCTATACTATAGTAATTAACTTATATTATTATACCCATTTTAACTATTCAAGAAAGAGTATTATTTGCTCTTTTTTTGATAGTATACGAATAGGTTGAATTGGAAAAAAGATCCCACTTCAACCTATTAATAAATCACGTTTTCACGCTAATTAAACTAATTATCTCTTGACCTCTTCCATAATGAACGCTTCTATTACGTCGCCTTCCTTTATATCGTTAAAACGCTCAATTGATACGCCGCATTCATAGCCTTGGGCAACTTCCTTTGCATCATCTTTAAATCTTTTGAGTGATGCCAATTTTCCTTCATGTATTACAATACCTTCTCTGACAACTCTTACCTCTGAATTTCTCTGTACTTTTCCGTCTGTTACGTAAGCTCCGCCAATAGTTCCTATGCCAGAAACCTTAAATGTCTGTCTGATTTCAATGTGTCCAAGAACAACTTCCTTGTAGGTTGGTTCAAGCAGACCATTCATAGCTGCCTGAACATCTTCAATTGCCTTGTATATTACATTGTATAACCTTATATCAACTTCTGCATTTTTAGCAGCTTCTGTAACATTTGCTCCCGGTCTTACATTAAATCCGATTATAATAGCATTTGAAACCTGTGCCAGAGTAACATCGGATTCTGTAATAGCACCAACTGCTCCATGGACAATGTTTACTCTTACCTCATCATTGGTCAGTTTCAACAGAGACTGTTTAACTGCTTCAACAGATCCTTGAACATCGGCCTTAACTATAATATTCAGATCTTTAACTTTTCCTTCTTTAATCTGATTAAACAAATCTTCAAGCGATACTTTTGCACTTGACTTAAACTGTTGTTCTTTCTGTTTAAACTTTCTCTTTTCTACAAGGTGTTTTGCTACTTTTTCATCTGTTATGGCGTAGAATATCTCACCAGCCTCAGGCACTTCATCCATACCCAGTATTTCAACAGGCATTGAAGGACCGGCAGATTTTATAGTATATCCCTTGTCACTTGTCATTGCTTTTATTCTACCAAAGGTTGATCCGGCAATAATTGAATCTCCTGTTTTTAAAGTTCCTCTTTGAACGAGTACTGTTGCTACAGGTCCTCTTTCTTTATCAAGTTTAGCTTCTATTATTGTACCTTTTGCCTGCCTGTCAGGGTCAGCTTTAAGTTCAAGCATATCAGCTGCTAATAGAACCATTTCCAGCAATTGATCGATATTTTCTCTCTTCTTTGCTGACACAGGAACCATAATAGCGTCTCCGCCCCATTCCTCTGCTACAATTCCATACTCGGTCAATTCCTGCTTAACCCTGTCTGGGTTGGCACCCGGCTTATCAATCTTGTTTATTGCAACAATTATTGATACATTTGCTGCCTTTGCATGATTGATAGCCTCTATTGTCTGAGGCATAACACCATCGTCTGCTGCAACAACCAATATTGCAATATCAGTGACCTGAGCACCTCTGGCACGCATTGCTGTAAATGCTTCATGACCAGGTGTATCCAAGAATGTAATCGCTCTATCATTTACTCTAACTGTATAAGCTCCAATGTGTTGCGTGATGCCACCGGCTTCACTATCAATTACATGTGCACTTCTAATTGCATCAAGTAATGAAGTCTTACCGTGGTCAACGTGTCCCATAACAACAACTACAGGCGGTCTAGGCTGTAATTTTGATTCATCTTCTGTTTCAATATCATCAAATAAGATGTCCTCTTCGCTGACCTGTATAGCTTTTTCAGTTTTTACGCCAAATTCTTCAGCAATTATCGTTGCAGTATCAAAATCGACATCATTATTCAATGTTGCCATAACACCAAAATTCATCAGTTTCTTTATAATTTCTGTTGATGTCTTCTTAAGTGCTTCAGCCAGTTCTTTTACAGTAAGTGACTCTGGAATAGTAATAGAAGTCAATACTGCCTTAGGAGGAATATACTTCTCCTGAACTTTTTCATTTCTTCTATTTTTAGGTAGTCTCTTCTTCTTTCCATCATCATTATAGAATTCATTGAAAATATAGTCTTCAGATAGAATCTCTGAAACACCTTTTTTCTCAATAACAATTTTTTGAGGTCTTACTCTCTGTTTATTTTGCTGAGTAACAGAAGGTTTTGGTATTTCCTTCTTCTTATTCTCTTCTCTCTTAGCAGTCTTGTCAAAATCCTTGCTCTGGAATTCACGTCTTAATTCATTCCTCTGAGAATCGAATTGCTCTTGTGTAATAGTTACATCTGGTTTTGGTATATCCAGGTTTTGCTGTCTATTCTGTCCATAAGGCCTGTTTTCACCTCTTGGTCCATTGTTATATTGACCTTGTGGTCTATCTTGTCTTGGTCCATTATTATATTGTCCTTGTGGTCTGTCTTGTCTTGGTCCATTATTATATTGGCCCTGTGGTCTGTCTTGTCTTGGTCCATTAT
>CAYQCA010000032.1:22166-25680 GCA_964415835.1 uncultured Clostridium sp.
TCTTGTCTTGGTCCATTATAATACTGACCCTGTGGCCTATCACCTTGTGGTCTGTCACCCTGAGGTCTTTCGCCTCTCGGATTATTATATTGCCCCTGAGGTCTTTCGCCCCTTTGTGAGTTATATTGTCCTTGTGGTCTGTCGCCTTGTGGCCTGTCGCCTCTTTGAGAGTTATATTGGCCCTGTGGCCTATCACCTTGGGGTCTGTCACCCTGTGGTCTTTCGCCTCTCGGTCCATTATTATTATATTGGCCTTGTGGTCTATCTCCCCTTTGCGAGCTATACTGGCCCTGTGGTCTGTCTTGTCGCTGTTGGTAATTATCAGGTTGCTTTCTTTCAGAATGGCTCTGAGGTTCTGCTATTGCAGTTTCGCTTTGTTTTTTAGGCTCTTCATCAGTATTCTTTTTAATCTGATTTGCCTCAACTTTTTCAACGATAACGTTATTTACTTTTTCTGAATCATTTGTATCAATACTCTTGGTCACCTTAGTATCATTGAGTGTAATATTATCTGCCACAATTTTATCCTCTTTACTAATATCCTCATTTTTTAACGGTTGTTTTAATACTGGAGTTTCTTCTTTCAATGTTGGAGGAGCTTTTGCAGCAACACTTTGAGGTTCCGTAGTTTTTTCGTTTTTACTGCTTTTAAAATCCGGTTTACTGTCCCTTATAAAACCTGGTCTAAGCCCCGAAGTATTTGATTCAGTCTTTATATAGTTATTTTTATAATCATTCTTTTGAGTGCCTCTTGAATCTTTTTTATGAAAATTATTAACTTGCTCAGGAATCTTTGCATCCGGCTTACTATCAATAATTATCTCTGTGGTTCTTATAATCCTGGGAGCACTCTTTATATCTTTCTTTTCACCTTTTTTTGCATCCTTATTCTTATCATCAGCATGCGCACTCTCGGAAACTGCTTTCTTACCTGTTTCTTCATTCTTCTTATCATCATGTTTTATTACACCTATATGCTTATAAAGTGCATCTAACTCATGAGGTTCAAGAAGGCTCATGTGATTCTTTACATTTACATTTATCTCAGCAAGCTTTTCCATTAACCTCTTACTTGTAGTATTAAGTTCTTTGGCTAGCTCGTATATTCTTGCTTTTTCCACTACCTTCACCCCCGGATTCATTTATTTGGTTATCTATTATATTAAGAAGGCCACTTTTAAAGTCTTTAGATAAAATAGAAATAACAGAACGTATTTCTTTTCCAGTATATCTTCCGAGTTCAAGTTTTTCACCATATTCCCTATAGCAAACATCTCGAAAACTGCACATACTTTTAAATCTGTCCTTCGTGTTTTCAGAAGCATCGGCTGCTACTATTACAAGAACAGCTTTGCCCGATTTGATTGCCCTCTCGCAAGTCTCATCACCAGACAACAGCTGACCTGCCTTTTTTGCAAGTCCTAATAAGGAATAAACCTTATCCATTGTTTCCCTCCAATTGGTCTTTTAACTTATCATATATTTCTACATCAATTGTAGTCTCAAAAGCCTTTTCAAGCCTCTTTGCCTTAATTGCGTTATCAAGACACTCTATGCTTTTGCATATGTAGGCGCCTCTGCCAGGCTTCTTTCCAACGAGATCAATGTTTATTTCACCCTCATTATTCTTAACCACACGTATTAACTCCTTCTTGGGTTTCATCTCCTTGCACCCGAGACACATACGTAATGGGACTTTCTTTTGCTTCATTCAATATATTCCTCCTATAGCCAACTGCAGAGCAGTTGACATTTTGCCTGTAATTAGCTTTAATTACTCATCATCCTGTTCATTGTAATTTTCGCTGTCATAATCAGCAGCTGAGTATCCACTATTAAAATTATCATCAAAAAGCTGTTTTTCTATTGACTGTCTTAGCTGTGATTCGCTCTTTATATCAATTTTCCAGCCGGTCAGTTTTGCAGCAAGTCTGGCATTCTGACCCTCCTTGCCTATTGCCAATGAAAGCTGATAATCAGGAACTATTACCTTTGCAGCTTTTTCATCTTCACTTACATCAACCCTGATAACCTTTGCAGGACTTAAGCTGCTGGAGATATATTCTCTGGCATCATTGCTCCATTCAATAATATCAATTTTTTCTCCCCTGAGTTCATCAACAATAGCCTGAACTCTGGAACCTTTTTGCCCAACACAGGCTCCAACCGGATCAACATTTTCATCCTTTGAGTATACAGCTATTTTCGTTCTGGATCCCGGTTCACGTGAAATGCTCTTTATTTCAACTGTTCCGTCATGTATTTCAGGAACTTCCAGCTCAAAAAGTCTCTTTACAAGACCTGGATGAGTCCTTGAGATCATTATTTGCGGGCCTTTTGTAGTCTTTTTAACTTCAATTATATATGATTTGAGTCTGTCATTAAATTTGTACTCTTCTCCCGGAGTCTGTTCAGACGGACCCAAAACTGCCTCAGTTTTACCAAGGTCAACAATAACATTTCTCTTTTCAATTCTTTGGATTATACCTGTTACGATGTCGCTCTCCTTATTGTAGAATTCATCGTAAATTATTCCTCTTTCAGCTTCTCTAAGCTTCTGAACAACCACTTGTTTTGCAGTCTGTGCAGCTATTCTACCGAAAGATCTTGGTGTAACTTCTATCTCCACATAATCTCCGATATCAAGTGTAGGATTAATTTTTGCAGCTTCAGTAACTGAAATATCCATTTCTTCTTCATCCGGAACCTCAGCTATTTTTCTAAGTCCAAAAACCTTAACATCTCCAGTTGCCCTATCTATACTTACTTTAACGTTCATAGCTGAACCAAAATTTTTCTTATATGCAGAAATTAATGCAGTTTCAATAGCTTCAATTATAATATCCTTCTTAATACCTTTTTCTTTTTCCAATTGTTCAAGAGCTAAAATTAACTCAGCGCTCATTTTATATCAACCTCCTGTTAAAATCAATTTAAAATTTAATAACCCTTTTTACGATGGCAACTTCATCCCGCTTAAATTCAATATCCTTGCCATTCTGATTTATAATTATGGAATTGTCTACTAATCCGACCAATTCACCTTCAAATACTTTTTTGCCGTCTATGGGCTGAAAAACTTTAACTTCAACCAACTCACCCTTATACTTTAAAAAGTCCCTCTCTGTTTTTAGAGGCCTATCCAAGCCTGGTGAAGAAACTTCTAAATAATAACTCTGATTAATTGGGTCCTTTTTATCCAGTACGTCGCTTATTTTTTCACTGACAGCCTGACAATCATCTATACCTATTCCGCCGGGCTTATCAATATATATTCTCAAGTACCAGTTTGACCCTTCCTTAACATATTCAACATCTACCAACTCATAATTCAAGCCTTCTACAATAGGCGTTGCAAGTTCAGTGACAACCTGCTGTATACTTTTTTTCATACTCTTATTGCCTCCGTTAGTTAAGGTACACAGACTTTTTCTGCCTTCTTATAACGCCTAAATTCAGAGAAAATTTTTCGGTTGTAGAAAAATTTTCTTTCATCAGCGGCGTTTCATCGAGG
>CAYQCA010000033.1:0-4061 GCA_964415835.1 uncultured Clostridium sp.
ACCTATGACCCTCTGCTTGTAAGGCAGATGCTCTCCCAGCTGAGCTAAGCTCCCAGGATTACTTCCGTGAACGACATTAGTTAGTATACAAAAAATAAGCGCTTAAGTCAATAACTTTATAATGGCAAAGGTGCAGATTATTTTGCACTTTCCTTGAGTAGTTCTTCGATATCGTAATGATCAAAGTTATATTTAGTATTGCAAAAGTGGCACTGCAGTTCCGCACCCTTTTCATCTTCAAGAATTTCCAGAAGATCATTCTTACCAATACTTAGCAAATTTCTCTCCATTCTTTCTTTTGAACAGTTACACTGGTAGTAGCAAGGTACCTTTTCAATAACTCTAGGCTCCATTTCGTCTAATAACATATCTAGAATCTGTTCTGGAGTTGACCCTTGTGATAATAGTTTTGAAATGGGAGGAAAGCCTATTAAACGTTTTTCGAGCTTTTCAACGGTCTCCTCTTCAGCTCCCGGCATTAACTGAATAATAAATCCACCTGCGCTTTGAACTCCATCTGAACCCAATAATACTCCCAAAGCAACAGTTGATGGAACCTGTTCTGATGTAGCAAAATAGTAAGTTAAGTCATCAGCTATTTCCCCTGATACCAAATCGGCAAATCCAATATAGGGCTCTTTTAACCCCATGTCTTTTATTACATTAATATATCCATACCCAACTGCAGTTCTTATATCCAGCTTTCCACGTTCATTTAGTGGAAGGTCAACAATTGGGTTATGAACATAACCTCTTACATTTGCATTTGAATCGGATACTACAACTATACCTCCTAATGGTCCATCGCCTTTAATCTGAATAGTCAGCTTATCATTTTCACCTTTAAGCATTTTTGACATCATGGCTGCAGCTGTCAAAGTTCTGCCCAGTGCGGCTGTCGCTATTGGGGATAAATCATGTACTTTTGCAGCTTTTTCCACAAGTTCGGTAGTTACTGCAGCGAATGCACGAACTGTTCCCTGTGCAGCAGTTGCACGAACAATATAATCTTTCATAAATTCTTCCTTTCCATATTTCATTCAATGGGACATATACCCCATTTTATAGCTTTCTTTTCATGTAGTATATGTTTCCCTTTAATATTGAAAACCCCGATATATATAATATATCGGGGTGATAATGGCTACTTCAGTATATAATTAAGGTTATAATTATGCTCTCTGAACGTTTGCAGCCTGAGGTCCTTTAGCTCCTTCAACAACATCGAATACTACTTCTGAGCCTTCCTCAAGGGTCTTGTATCCATCCATAGTGATTGCTGAAAAATGAACAAATACGTCATTTCCGCCATCTCTTTCGATAAATCCAAATCCTTTTTCAGCATTAAACCATTTTACTCTTCCCTTTTCCATCGATTAATTCCTCCTGAAATATAACTAAACTATTGCGCGGCAGTGCACCGCTTACTGTTAACAACATATAGAAGTTTAACACATCTAACAACGCCTGTCAAATTTTATTTACCATTAAACACTTAAATGTGCAGCCATAAAACTACTATTTGCACTATTTATCTATATATTATTTCATATTTATTTTTTCACGATCATAAGCAATTATTCCTTCCATTTAGTTCTTTTACAAATATAAAAATTTCTTTGGCTTTGTTCTTTTGGCCTTTTGAATTTTAGATCATCATATTCCGCAATAAATTTTAAATCTGAATTTTCAATAAAATTCATTATTTCATCATTTGAGTAAGCTCTTTCGAAATGAGTTTCATCAAATCTCTCATAAAGGTCTCCTCTTTTTACAAAAAATGTTAAATCGAATCTGGCTTTTTTAGTCTTGGCGTTATAATTATTCTCCCAAATATATGTTATATCCTCATCAATCTCATAGAAAACATTATCAGCAAGAGTATTTTCGAATTTATACTGCGTATTAACATCAAAAATAAACAGCCCGTCCGGGTTCAGATAATTTTGAACAAGTTGAAATAGCTTCTTCACCTGAGAAGAGCTTGTTAAATAATTAAAACTGTCTAACAGACATACAATAACATCCACCGTTCCATATAACTCAAAATTGCACATGTCTTGATTTAAAAAAAGTATATCCAGATTTTCCTTCTTTGCCTTCTCCGCCGCACAGTCCAACATATCGGGAGATAGGTCCAGACAAATCATTTCATACCCGCGTCTGGCCATTTCTATACCAAAGCTACCTGTGCCACAGCCCAGCTCTAATATCATCGAAGGCTTAACTTTGTTTTTTTCGAATATACTTTCCAGATAATCTGCCCATTTTTTATAGTCTATATCAAGGGTCAATCTATCGTATACGTATGCAAAATTATTATATATAACACACATCTCCTTTAAATCTTTTAAGATTTATTTTAACACAAAAAAGTCAGCATTTAAATCTGCTGACTTTCCTGTATTTGCATCTTTTTTCTTTTATTTATCATACCGCCTATTTTACCTGTCTCTTTTGCATTTAAGCTCTTCCACCCACTCTTCATAACCTTTTCTATTAATCCCAACTCCCGTGCAATTTCATATTTCAATTTCTCGTTCTCGTTCATAAAACAACCTCCATATCCCAAAATAGAATAAATGTACTATTTGGTATTATGTGGTAGTTCTGACGATTTTATACCTCTTTTATATATTTTTATTTATTGCTTAAAACCTCTTTAGCCTTCATCAATTGTACATCATCTTCTCTAGGTACTGCTGAAACTGATACATCCTTATATTTTTCATCCAGCTTAACTTCAATATCCGGCTTTATGCCTTCTCCATGTATACATACCCCACTAGGGGTAAAATATCTGGCAATTGTTACTTTGAGTCCTGTACCGTCACTAAACCCGTATGTGGTCTGAACCAGTCCTTTACCAAAGGTTTTAGTTCCAATCAGCGTTCCTTTACCAAAATCTTTCAGGGCTCCGGCGAGTATTTCTGAAGCACTTGCACTATTGCCATTGGTAAGAACTACAATAGGCATATCCAATTGGGTAGCGTCTGATTTTTTCTCTTCTTTCTTTCCCTGTTTATCCTCTGTATAAACAATAGTTCCTTCCGGAAGTATCCTGTCTGCCAGTGCCACTACCTCATTGTATAATCCGCCGGGATTATCTCTAACATCAATTATAAGGGATTTGGCCCCTTTTTTGACAAGTCCGTTTAGCTGATTTATAAAATTTTCACTTATATTTTCATCAAACATCTTCAGCTTTATATATGCTATGTTACCATCCAGCATTTCACTTCGTATATTTAAAATCGCCTTTATCTTTCTTCTGACAACACGGACGTCAATTGTTGATGCTTCAGACTGCCTAAGTATAGTTAATAAAACCTCTGTATTTTCCTCACCTTTAATCATATTGGCTACAAGCGCTTCGTCTTTTATACCTGTAATATCTTTCCCATCAACCTTAAGTATTTTGTCACCCTGTTTGATACCCGCTTCTTTTGCGGGTGAATCATCGAAAGGCTCCAAAACTGTTATAATGCCGTTTTTATCAAGCATTATGGGTAAACCTACCCCAACATACTCATTTTCTGTTGTCTTTTGCATATCTGTGAACCATTTCATTTGTTCCTTATTGTAATAGACCGTATAAGGATCGTTTAAAGAATCGGCCATACCGCTTATAGCCCCTTCGATAAGTTTATTTGTGTCTATCTTCTCATAGAAAGAATTCTGCAAAATATTTCTTACATCATTGAATTTTTTAACTGTGCCACTGTCAACACTTCTTTTATCAAAAGTTAGGGAATACCTTCCTGACATATATAGTAATCCCATAGATAGTAATCCTGTTACCACAAAAGTTATAATAGCAGTCATAGCTATTATTCCACTTAAATGCCTGGAGTCTTTTTTATCAAAGTTGAACAATATAAGTACACCTCTTATTCTTAAAAATTTTCTATATTAAAATCCTTATTTATTGATATGCTTAAAAATATAATATTAAACCCGCATTTTTATGCGGGTTTAATATTTTCAACTATGTATGCTTAAACATATTTTTTTGGATCCTTAGGTTCGCCGCCAACTCTAACTTCGAAATGTAAATGAGG
>CAYQCA010000033.1:4161-25486 GCA_964415835.1 uncultured Clostridium sp.
TTCATAATTCCACCGGCATATTTTTTATTTGCATCCTGTAGCTTGATCAAATCTTTTTCCAGCTTTTTTGACTGAGCGATTAAATCATCTTCTCTTTTTTCAGCTCTCTTCAAACTTTCCTGCTGAGTCTCCATATCAGTTAAAACTTTTGCTCTTGAAGTTTTATCCTTTGCAAGCTTGGCATTCAATTTTTCCAATTCTGCAATCTTTTCATTTAGCTCCTGAAGTTTTTCCTGTTTTTTTACTTCAGTATTTTCTTTTGCCATTGATATCTCTTTTATCAGCTTTTCATCATTTGCTTTAACCAGAGCTAAAAGTTCCACTCTTGATAAAAATTCGCTGAAACTTTTTGATTCGATCAAAACCTCTAAAGAAGACTGACTCATATTTTGATACATAACCCTCATTCTGGTTTTAAAAAGCTCAGTCTTATCTTTGTAATTCTGATCCAATTCATTTATTTCATTTATAATTCTATCCACGTCAGCTTCAACATTTTCAGCCTGACTTGACGCTGTAGTTACCTGTTTTTGTCCGTCTTTAATGACTGAATCATAATAAGCCTTATTTTCCTTGCTTTGATTTAGCTGGCTATTAAGGTTTTTCCGTTCCTGCTGGAGTTTGGACAGCTCGTTATTAACCTGCTGTTGTTGCTTTTTAATACTTGCTTCGGTAGATGCATTGACTGGCATAATAATACATGAAAATATGTAAACTACAACCATTAACAGAGAAATTCTCTTTTTCATTTTGCCCTCCCTATTTTATCTTAAGTTTTATCTAAATTGAATTGTTACCATAATTGTCCATATTTCATACTAAAACTATTATACTACGAGTAGTAATTTTTTTAAAGCCTGTTTATACATGGAGATGCTTTCTCATGGACATTGCGCTCCCCGCTGCCCCAATTACAGTGCTGACCCCCAAATAGAACAGTGATAAAGTACCCCAAGTTGACTTAAAGTCCAATATATGAAAATCCTGTCCAAGTTTAATAACACTATTTCCAAATTCGGCCGTTATAAAGCTATACAGGTAGGCAACCAGGATAAAAGCAACCGTCGCGCCAATTATACCCATTAAAATACCTTCAAACACAAAGGGCCACCGTATAAACCAGTCGGTTGCTCCTATATATTTCATAATATTGATTTCTTTCCGGCGGGCAAATACTGTTAATTTTATTGTGTTTGATATTATAAATAATGATATTATCAGTAAAATGCTTATTAAGACAATGCTGACAATTTTAACCCAGTTACCTATTTGCGTTATCAGATCTATTGTCTGTTGAGAATACCTTACATTTTCAACCCCCGCAAGCGCTTCCAGTTCTTTAGCAACTTTTTCACTGTTTGCAGGATCTTTAACCTTTACTATAAATGATACGTTCAGAAAGTTCTCATCATATCCTTCTAAGATGTTTGCTCCACTTTTGTTACTACTGTCATTTTCAAGATACTTTTTCAACTGATCAAACGCCTCTTTTTTTGACACAACTGTAAAACTTTCTATGTATTCATTATTGCTTATTTCCGTCTGAACGGAATCTACTTGTTCATCAGTTAACTCCGGAAGACAGAAAACCTGCATTTGAGGTTGCTTTGACAGCACCTCCAAATTGAAGTTTATGTTTACAAGTATTAGATAAAAAACTCCAAATAAAATTAATGCTGCACTTATTATACTTATAGAAGCCAATGACATTAACTTATTTCTATATGCATTTAAAAAACTCTGCTTAAGAATGTATTTTAAACTCCGTATCTTCATCTCCGTATAGCCCTTTCTGCTGATCCCTGATAATTTTTCCTTTGTCTATAGCAATAACCCTTTTTTTCATTGCATCTACGATGCTTTTCTCATGGGTAGCAACAATAACAGTGGTACCTCTCTGGTTAACCTCTGTTAAGAGTTTCATAATTTCCCATGAGTTCTCCGGGTCTAAATTTCCCGTGGGCTCATCTGCAATTAGCAATGCTGGATTATTGACTAAAGATCTGGCTATAGCCACACGCTGTTGCTCACCGCCTGACAACTGATGGGGGTATGCATTAGCCTTTCTACTAAGACCAACCAGCGCAAGTGACATTGGCACCTGCCTACGGATTTCCTTTGGAAGACATTCGGTTATTTCCATTGCAAACGCTACATTTTCATACACCGTTTTAGACGGGAGTAGTCTAAAATCCTGGAAAACCATTCCCATTCCACGGCGCAGATACGGTATCTGCTTTGGTTCAAGATTTGATAATTTGTAGCCGTTAACTAGCACTTCACCTTCAGTTACTGTCTCCTCTTTCATTAAAAGCTTTAATAAAGTAGATTTTCCCGAGCCACTTGTCCCTACAATGAAAGCAAAATCGCCTTTATTAACCTTTAAGTTAATACCCTTAAGTGCAACTGTGCCATTAGGGTATTTTTTATAAACATCTATAAATTCTACCACTTTCTTTTAACCCCTTATAAAGAAATTCGAAATAGATCAGCTATTGTTTGTCGACAAATATTTTTTGACTAAAATAGCTACCTTAAAGATAACTGCATCATCAAAACTCGTAAGCTCCAAGCCGGTTAATCTCTTTATTTTTTCAAGTCTGTATACCAGTGTATTTCTGTGTATATACAGCTGTCTGGCTGTCTCACTGACATTCAGATTATTCTCAAAGAATTTTTGAATTGTCAGCAATGTTTCACTATCTAATGAATCAACAGAGTTATCCTTAAAAACTTCGTCAAGGAAAAGCTGACACAATGTAGTCGGAATATGATAAATGAGCCGGCCAAGACCTAAATTGTTGTAGTCATATATATTTTTATCCCCGCCAAAAATATTACCAATAACCAGAGACATTTGAGCTTCTTTATATGATTTGGTTATATCTTTCAGATTACTTATTACAGTACCAATTCCAATATTAGCTTTAACCATCAGCTCAGAATTTAATGTGTCGACTATTATTCTGGCAATTTTAAATACTTCCTTGTTATCATCTTTTGTTTTAACTTCTTTAACCAAAACAATATTGTCGTTATCAACTACTACAACAAAATCTTTGCTTTTATTAGGGAAAAGACTCTCAATAACCTCATGCACGTGGATATCTTTTTCACTGGCAGCGTTAATTAAAAAAACAACTCTTAGCGCATTGTAATCGATATGAAGCTCTTTGGACTTAATAAGAATATCGCCCGGTAAAATATTTTCTACAACGATATTTTTGATAAATGTATTTTTATCATATTTTTCATCATAGTAACTCTTTAAATTTAGAATATTAAACGCAAATAATTCCAGGTATTTTATATCTTGCGGTTCCCCAGATTGAATAAAGGTAATAAACTCTACTTTGTTTTTTATAATAACCTTGTAATATAGCCTTCCTTGAATGGCAAATTGTTGATCCTTTTCATTTAAAAATGCTATAGCATTAGGGTCTTGTTGTCCTATCATTTGAAAATTAGAATGGGCTATTATAACTCCACTATCATCTGTTATTCCAACCTCTTTATTTAATATTTCGCTATACTTGTCTGATAGCGTTTGAAAAAGTTTTACAGACATTACGAACCTCCTGCTCTATATTTATATAAATCATTACGTCACAATAATTCACAGCCCGGCATGAGCCGCAAGACGGCGAAATGCGGCACTATTATCTTCCTCTGTCATTATTATCCTCAAAAAATTTGCTGATTTTACAAATTTTTTTGAGGACAATAATGCAATCAATTAAAATTATACACTAAATCGTATTTATTTACTACATTACTTATTGTAAATTTATTTTGAATGAAATTTAATAATAATTTTTTAAAATTTAGAATACATTATATTAAAAATTTATGTTATAATTTAAAAGGCATCAACTCAAAAAAGTCTTGTAATTCATTTTCTTAAGGCCTTTGCTCATGCAAAGCGCATGGTTACAATATATTAGATCTTAAAAAAATATAGAAAAGAGGTGTATTAATGATAGAAATACTTATCATCAGTTCAATTGTCTTGCTCATTTGTGTCTTCACCAGCAAGGTATTGTACAAGTTTGGGGTTCCTGCTCTGTTAATTTTCCTTGTTCTGGGTATGTTGTTTGGTTCTGACGGAATAGTAGGCATAAGTTTCGACAATTATAGTTTCGCTCAAAAAATCTGTTCTCTGGGTCTCGTATTTATAATGTTTTATGGCGGTTTCGGTACCAATTGGAAAGTAGCAAAGCCAGTCATTGCTCCATCGATTATTATGTCAACATTAGGCGTTGTTATGACCGCCGGACTTACCGGTGCATTTTGCCACTTTGTTTTAAAAACCAGCCTTTTAGAAGGATTCTTAATTGGTTCTGTAATTGCTTCAACAGATGCTGCATCTGTATTTTCCATATTGCGTTCAAGAAAACTGAATTTAAAAGGTGGTCTTGCATCTTTACTTGAAATAGAAAGTGGAAGTAACGATCCTTTTTCTTATATGCTAACAATCATAATATTAGCATTAATGTCTAATAACGGTGAACTATCAATAATTCAGCTGTTAGGCAAGCAAATAATTTTTGGTCTGGCAATTGGCTTTATTCTTGGAAAAATTTCAGCTTTAATTCTAAGACGTGTAAACTTTGAAATTATAGGGCTTAACTCTATTCTTGTAGTAGCTATTGCTCTTTTATCTTACTCTTTACCTGAGTTTCTTGGCGGAAACGGGTATTTGAGTGTATACATTACAGGTATTATTCTCGGAAACAGCAAGATATTGCACAAAAGAAGTCTTGTACATTTCTTCGACGGTATATCCTGGCTGATGCAGATTATGCTGTTTTTTACATTAGGTTTGCTTTCTTTCCCAAGACAGATACCATCAGTGGCCGTTACGGGAATTATAATCTCACTCTTCTTGATTTTTATAGCAAGACCAGCTGCTACCTTTGCCATTTTAAGCTGGTTCAAGATACCAGTAAAAAGTCAACTCCTAGTTTCCTGGGTCGGTTTAAGAGGAGCAGCTTCAATAGTTTTTGCAATTCTTGCTATTACAAGTGGTGTAGCTATTGAAAGTGATATTTTTCACATTGTATTCTTTGTAGCTTTATTCTCTGTTGCAGTTCAAGGTACATTGATACCATTGTTTGCTCAAAAACTAAATCTGGTAGAGAAAGATGGAAGCGCAGTTCTTAGAACCTTTAATGATTATCAGGAGGAATTCAATACTAAACTTATTGAACGGAAAATCCTGCCCAATGGGCCATGGGCAAATAAAACAATTATGGATGCAGATATTCCTGAGGACATACTGGTTGTTATGCTAAAACGTAAAAATGATATAATAGTTCCTAAAGGCTCTACAGTAATATTACCGGATGATGTTATTGTTCTTACCGGTAATAAAATAGAAGAAATGGTTAAATAGTATTAAAAAAAAGTATATAAAGCGTTTTTGTACATAAGGCAAAAACGCTTTTTTCTTTTCCTACGATGTTATTGATTTTTTGCTTCTATGGCTAAAAAGCGGAAGACATAAAAGCATAACTACGGGAAATATTATTGAAACAGCAATTCCTGTTTTTAAACCGAGCTGTTCCGTGGTTAGTCCGATTGAAGCTCCGTATTGGGTAAGTTTTTGAGATTTTTGAGCTAAATCTGAAGTCATTCCTGCCAGCCATGGACCAAAGGCGCAGCCAAGATCACCAAAAATGGCCAGCATACCAAACATAGCTGTTCCACCCTTCGGAAAACGTCTTGAAGTAATACTGAAAACGCCCGGCCACATCAGACTTACAGCTAAGCCACACATAGCACACCCCAACAGAGAAACAAGAGGTATCTTTACCAAGGCAGTAACCAAATAGCAAGTAATGCATAATACTGCACTGGCTATTAGCGCTTTGTGTAAATTTATTTTTTGCCCCCATAAACCATACATGGTTCTGCCTGTTCCCATCAATAGCGCGAATAGACAAGGTCCCAGTAAATCCCCTAAAACCTTTGGAATCTGCAGTCCCTTTTCTGCAAACAAGGATGACCACTGAGACATGGCCAACTCCGAAGCCCCTGCACAGGTCATCAGGATTAATGCAACCAGGAAAAGTTTTGAATTTAATAGCTTACCCACTTGCATTTTTTCATGATCCGGAACAGAGGGCATTAATGGGACCTTTATAAATTGAAATAAGTTAAACAACGGAACCAGAGACCAAAGTACAGGTAACACAAACCACATGTCGCTTCCAATAACCTTAAGCAATATGGTTGTTATCAGAACAACTCCCACCTGCCCCCAGCAATAAAAGGAATGCAGCAAACTCATTTTCGCTGCTTTTGCATCTCCGGGCAGCGCATCAACGATAGGGCTTACCAGAACCTCCAGTAGTCCCCCTCCCACAGCATATATCACTACCGAAATTAAAAGTCCTATGTAAGGGTCAGGCAGCAATCCTGGAAGTATGCCCAGAGCAACCAATCCCATTGCACTAAAAAGGTGCGCCATTACCATAGATACCCGGTAACCGATGCGATCTACAAATTTTACTGCCAGAGCATCAACGATTAGTTGAGTGCCAAAATTGATAAAAATTAGTCTTCCGATCATTTCAAAGGATATATTAAATTGATTCTGAAATACAATAAATAAAATTGGCGCCAGGTTATTTACAATGGCTTGTGTAATATAGCCAAAATAGCAGGCATATAGCGTATGTTTATATGTATAAGTCATCTGTATCTCCTGTCAGGTCTATTAATTCTTCTTAATTGAAATAAAAATTGGAGCATAGTCCACAAGTGGGTCCATGCTCCAACCTATACTTAAAATATAATTTCAAGTTAATATTAGTTAATAATTGTACGTTCAGTTTCTTTATCAAACAAGTGTACTTTGTTTGTATCAAATGCAACTTTAATAACGTCACCGGTCTTAGTCTTTGATCTTGCGTTAACTCTTGCAGTAACAGTTCCTGTAGCGCCTTCAATTACCATGTAAAGGTAAGTTTCAGCTCCCAGCATTTCAACCAGGTCAACATGTGCTTCAACAATACTGTCTGACATTGATTCCAAGAACATAGCTTCATCATGGATATGTTCCGGTCTGAGACCAACAAGAACTTCCTTACCGATATAATCAGTACCTTCAAGCTTCTTAGCTTTACCTTCTGGAAGCTTAACATCATTCTTACCGAATACAAGGTGTAAATCATTTCCACGCTTAGTAAGAACAGCATTGAAGATGTTCATTTGCGGGCTACCGATAAATGTAGCAACGAACATGTTGTTTGGTCTGTCATACAGAGCAGTTGGTGTATCAACCTGCTGAATATAACCATCTTTCATAACAACTATTCTGGTACCCATTGTCATAGCTTCTGTCTGGTCATGTGTTACATATATAAATGTTGTGTTCAATCTGTTGTGAAGTCTACCAATCTCAGTTCTCATCTGAACTCTGAGCTTAGCATCCAAGTTTGAGAGAGGTTCGTCCATTAAGAATACTTTTGGTTCACGAACGATAGCACGGCCTAACGCAACTCTCTGTCTCTGACCACCTGATAAAGCCTTTGGCTTTCTGTCAAGTAAATGTTCGATATCAAGGATCTTAGCAGCTTCCTGAACACGTTTCTTTATTTCATCCTTTGGAGTCTTTCTCAATTTCAAACCAAAAGCCATGTTATCGAAAACTGTCATATGTGGGTACAGAGCGTAGTTCTGGAAAACCATTGCTATATCTCTGTCCTTTGGAGCAACATCATTTACTAATTTATCACCAATATACAATTCACCTTCGGAAATTTCCTCGAGACCAGCGATCATTCTAAGAGTAGTAGTCTTACCACAACCGGAAGGACCAACCAAAACAAGGAATTCATTGTGTTCAATATCAAGATTAAAATCGTTAACAGCAGTAACTCCACCTGCATATCTTTTGTAAATATTCTTTAGCTTTAAACTAGCCATTTTTATACCTCCCTATAAAACTTGCAAATTGTTTTAATGTATCTTTTATATTACACTTTATATGATACACGTCAACACTGGTACAAACCATATTGTTTTTACACAAAATTAAAAATTTCCTTTTAGTACTTTTGTATATCAGAAAATTTATCTCTGACATTATTGAATTTTTATACATAACACTGTATAATTATTAATAATCATATCGAACATTAAACTCGATTAGGAGGTTACTATATATGAAGTATAAAATTTTTGTTGATGGAAGCGAAGGCACAACAGGTTTAAAGATAAACGAAAGGCTCGCAGGGAGAGGCGATTTGGAGATTCTACGGATCGACCCTGACAAAAGAAAGGATACGGAAGAAAGAAAAAAATACATCAATAATTCCGATATAGTTTTCCTTTGCCTACCTGATTCAGCAGCCAAGGAAGCTATTTCACTTATCGAAAACGAATCAACCAGAGTTATTGATGCAAGCACTGCCCATAGAATAGATAAAGATTGGACTTACGGATTACCGGAACTGAGTGCCGAAAACCGTATTAAAATACAGAACTCCAAAAGAGTAGCAGTTCCCGGTTGTTATGCTACAGGATTTATCAGCATAATGTATCCGTTAGTTGTAGGAGGAGTCGTTCCAAATGACTACCCCACAACAGTGCATGCTCTTTCAGGATATAGCGGCGGTGGCAAGAAACTTATTGAGCAATATGAAGCTCCAGGCGATAATCCTTTTGAAAGCCCACAGCTGTACGGATTGGGTCTAACCCATAAACATATTCCCGAGATGACAAAAATAAGCGGATTAAGCAACGCACCGATATTTTCACCTATAGTGTGTTCCTACTATAAAGGCATGTCAGTATGCATTCCTTTACACGTCAGGATGCTGCCGGGTTCTCCAACAAAGAAGAATATACATGAATATTTATTAAACTATTATAATAATGAAAAGTTTATAAGAGTTATGCCTCTTGGAGCCGAAGCAGAGTACCCGAATAGTTTTATTGGAGCAACTCGGGTTAATGACACAAACTATCTTGAAATATATGTTGTGGGCAACAATGAACAAGTAATGATTGTATCAGTTCTGGATAACCTGGGCAAAGGTTCGTCAGGTGCTGCAATCCAAAATATGAATATTATGCTCGGGCTGAACGAAGATTGTGGCCTTTGATGAAGCATGACCTATAGGAGGAGATTTTTATGAATTACGGAGAATTAATAAAAAAAGCGGAAATATTGATAGAAGCACTTCCTTACATTCAAAGTCTTTATGGCAAGACAGTAGTTATAAAGTATGGCGGAAATGCGATGATTAATGATGAACTTAAGAATTCGGTAATGGAAGATATAACGCTTCTTAAATATGTAGGGGTAAATCCGGTTTTGGTACACGGCGGCGGTCCTGATATTAACAAGGCATTGCAGAAGTTTGACGTAAAGAGCGAATTTGTAAACGGCTTGAGAGTTACAGATGCTCAAACAATTGAAGTAGCACAAATGGTTCTGGTAGGAAAGACTAACAAAGAGATCGTTTCAATGTTAAACAGCAAGGGTGGAAAAGCAATCGGTTTAAGTGGAATAGACGGTAACTTAATTGAGTGCGAACAATATAAGACCGAAATCAATGGCGAAATGAAGGATATCGGTTATGTTGGAAACATTACAAAAATTAACTCAAAAGTTCTTGAACTTATATCCAGTGATGAATATATTCCGGTTGTTGCTCCAATTGGTGTCGGTGCCAACGGAGAAAGTTACAATATAAATGCTGATACAGTGGCCGGCGAAATAGCTGCAGCGTTAAAAGCCGAAAAATTGATGCTTTTGACAGATGTGGAAGGTGTAAAGCCATCAAAGGACAGCGACTCAATTATTCCTGCACTGACCATAGATGAAGTTCATGAGCTCATTAAAAGCAAAGTTATAGATGGCGGAATGATACCAAAAGTATTAGGTTGTGTTGATGCCCTTGAAAAAGGCGTTGGCAGAACACACATCTTAGATGGCAGAATTCCTCACTGCATTTTACTTGAAATATTTACTTACAAGGGTATTGGTACAATGATTATGAAGGATAAAAAGTTATATCACCAAAACGAAAAAATATATTAATCATGCTAAGTAATTTTTAACAAATATTTACTAAAACATTGTCGTTGAAAACTTCTTATTATATAATTGATATAAATTAACAGAAATCATTAATAATAGTGATTTTTGCCATTTATATTAAGATTATGCATAAGAAGTTTTTATTTTTTACGTTGGGAGGCCTCTATATTTTGAACAAGTTAACTATATCTGAATTGATTGTTCCGGGATCTTTGGTCAGTATTCGTATAGGCAATGAACCTACTTCGTTTTTAAATATAATTTATCGCTGTACAGATGATCAGATTGATATACCCCTGACAGAAGATTTAATAAAGCGCTATATTTTTGTCGATACAAATCTGACAATCAAATATAAAAATGAGCAAAGTGAATATATAATAAAAGGTTCAGTCTGTAAAATCAGTTTATGCGGTTTACCCTACATAAGTGTTAAAGTTGCTGATTTTTACCACTGCATAAACTGCCGAAAGTTCACGCGCCGTGATGTCAATCTACCGGCAAGCCTTTCGGTTACAGGCAATGATATTTATTTTTGCACTATATCAAATATTTCGTTGGGTGGGGTCTCTTTCGTTATAAATAAGGATCTGGTCAGTGGTACTGAGTATGAAACAAATATATACCTGAATGATAATACATCGATATACGCAAAAGGTATAATTAATAAAAATTCATGCAATAACTCCTTATATGAGTATAGAATGCAGTTTACATACATGAATGAAGAAAACAGCAACATGCTGCACACCTGCCTACATGATATAGAAAAATCACTTGATACCTTGAAGAATAAATATTTAGACTAACGAAGTATAACTTTATAAATATTATTTCTATTGCATTTTTATACAAAATAATGTATAATTATTAATTATACATTATTTTGTTTTTTATTTTTGAACTAAGGAGTGATTGTATGTTTATAAATGAAATCAAGGATTACGATAGTAAATATTATATGAATACATTTGGTAATAGAATTCCGGTAGCGTTTACAAGAGGCGAAGGAATAAATCTGTGGAGTACTGAAGGAGAAAAGTATACTGACTTTTTCGCAGGCATTGCAGTTAACTCTATCGGCTACTCCCATCCCACTTTTGTTGGCATGGTAGGAAAACAGCTTTCAAATATAGTACATTGCTCTAATCTCTACTATATCGAATCTCAGGCACAATTGGCCAAATTACTGGTTGATAACTCCTGTGCCGATAAAGTGTTCTTTGGAAATAGTGGTGCTGAAGCAAATGAAGGAGCAATAAAGCTGGCAAGAATTTACTTTAAAAAACAAGGATTCCCTGAAAAGTTTGAAATAATTACACTTGAGAAATCATTTCACGGAAGAACTATCACTACACTCAGTGCAACAGGTCAGGAAAAATATGCAAAGCCTTTTGAGCCATTGACACCGGGTTTTAAAAAAGTCCCTATAAATGATTTTCCGGCCCTCCAATCAGCTATCACTGAAAATACTTGTGCAATTATGATGGAGCCTGTTCAGGGTGAATGCGGTGTATTTCCATGCGAACCGGATTACCTGCAAAAAGTTAAAAAGCTCTGCAATGACAAGCAGCTGCTTCTTATATTTGATGAAGTACAAACCGGTATAGGGCGAACAGGCAAACTCTTTGGATATCAAAATTACGATATAGAACCTGATATTTTTACACTAGCCAAAGCTTTAGGTGGCGGAATACCTATTGGAGCAGTATGTGCCAAAGAATATGTTGCAGAGGCATTTTCTCCCGGGGAACACGGGTCAACCTTTGGCGGCAATCCTCTGGCATGCACGGCAGGGCTGGCAGTATTAAAAATAATGAAGGATGAAAATCTAGCTGAAAATGCTGCTAATCTTGGCAAGTACATTAAAACAAAACTGGAGCTCCATGCTTCTGGCTCTTACTCAGTAATATCAGAAATAAGGGCTGCAGGTCTAATGATTGGAATACAACTGAATCAGCCTATAGCTCCTATTGTTAAGCAGAAAATGTTCGAGAAAAAGTTCCTGATTGCAAACGTGGGCGATAGCATACTTAGAATACTACCGCCATTAATTATTACACAAAATGATGCAGATGCGTTTTTAGCAACACTCAAATCAGCGCTTGATGAAACACTTTACGGAGGTTAATATGAAAGCAGTTTTATTACTTGAAGATGGTACATTTTTCGCAGGTGAGGGTTTCGGAAAAAGCGGAGAAACCGCAGGAGAAATAGTTTTTAATACATCCATGACAGGATATCAGGAGATAACCACTGATCCATCCTATAATGGTCAGATAGTTACCATGACATATCCCCTAATTGGTAACTACGGTTTTAATGAAATTGATAATGAATCCTACAAGCCTCACGTTCAGGGTTTAATAGTCAAGGAGCTGTGCTCCAACCCAAGCAACTGGAGAAACACAATGGATCCAAATCAATATTTTTCAAAACATAATATTGTTGGCATTAAAGGCATTGATACCAGAGCTCTCACTCAGCATATAAGAAAACATGGAAGCATGTATGGAATTATATCGACTGAGTGCGGCAATCTTGATATATTGAGCAAAAACCTGGAGGCTTACAAGAGTATACGAAGAAATCTGGTTATGGAAGTAACAGCCAAAGCCTCAAAACATATCCCAGGTACAGGTAAAAGGGTTGCTTTACTGGATTTTGGTGTTAAGAGTAACATTATTCGTTCACTAATAAGCAGAAACTGTGATATTCATGTTCTTCCTGCCTTCAGCAGCTTTGAGGAAATAATGGAATGTAATCCCGATGGAATTCTGTTGTCCAATGGCCCTGGAGATCCTAGAGATTTGCCTGTAACCATAAAAACCATACAAAAGCTACTGGGTTTGAAACCAATTATGGGTATTTGCCTTGGGCACCAGTTATTAGGGCTTTCACTGGGTTGCAGCGTTAAAAAGCTTAAGTTTGGTCACCACGGTGGAAATCATCCGGTTAAGGACAATATAACAGGACGCTGCTATATTACTTCCCAAAACCATAACTATGCTATTGACAGCAGTTCCAATGAAGATATTACTATTACACATGTAAACGTTAATGATAATACAATTGAAGGGTTCAGACATAAGAAGCTGCCTATTATCAGCGTACAATACCACCCTGAAGCTGCTCCCGGCCCACAGGATTCTGCTTATATATTCGATGATTTTGTTAAAATGATGGAGGTTTAAATACATGCCAAGGAATTTAAATATAAAAAAGGTTTTGGTAATCGGCTCCGGCCCCATTATTATCGGTCAGGCTGCAGAATTTGATTATTCAGGAACCCAGGCCTGCAAATCCCTAAGAGAAGAAGGCATCGAGGTAGTTTTGATAAATAGTAATCCTGCTACTATCATGACTGATACCCAGTCAGCAGATAAGGTTTATATAGAGCCTATTACGTTGGAATTTGTCAAGAAAATTATCTATAAAGAAAAACCGGACGGAATTCTCGCGTCCCTTGGTGGCCAGACAGGCCTTAATATGGCTGTTCAACTTGCCGAGGACGGAATAATTGATGAGATGAATATCGAACTCTTGGGAACTTCCCTCTCCTCTATAAAAAAAGCCGAGGACAGAGAGCTTTTCAAAGAGACTATGCAAGATATAGACGAAAAAGTTGCCCCAAGCAAAATTGTTATAAATATGAAGGATGCTGTGGACTTTGCAGAGGAAATCGGATTCCCTATAATTATCAGGCCTGCCTACACCCTTGGAGGATCAGGCGGCGGTATAGCAAATAACATGGATGAATTCAAATACATCTGCGGCAAAGGCTTAAAGCTGAGCATGATCAGTCAGGTGCTGCTGGAGCAAAGTGTTGCCGGCTGGAAGGAAATCGAATATGAAGTAATGCGTGACAGCAACGATAACTGCATTATTATCTGTAATATGGAGAATTTTGACCCGGTTGGTGTACATACCGGTGACAGCATAGTTGTAGCACCAAGCCAGACTCTTTCGGATGTTGAATATCAAATGCTCAGAACAGCCTCTATAAAAATAATCAGAGCTCTTGACATAAAAGGCGGCTGCAATATTCAGTTTGCACTGAATCCTGAAAGCTTTGAGTACGTGGTAATTGAGGTAAATCCCAGAGTCAGCCGTTCCAGTGCACTGGCATCAAAAGCAACAGGCTACCCCATTGCACGTGTTACTGCTAAAATTGCCATTGGTATGACTCTGGATGAAATAAAGAATTCAGTTACCAAAACAACCAGTGCCTGCTTTGAGCCATCTCTGGATTATGTAGTTACAAAGGTTCCCCGCTGGCCTTTTGACAAATTTGCAAATGCAGACAGAAGTCTGGGTACTCAAATGAAGGCTACAGGAGAAGTAATGGCTATAGGCCGTACTTTTGAAGAATCGCTTTTAAAGGCAATTGATTCTCTTGATATTAAATTCAACTATCAGTTAGGCTTAAGCCTCTTTGATAACATGAGCCATGAAGAGCTTATCGAATATGTTAAGCATCCAAGCGATCAACGTATTTTCGCTGTATGCAAAGCCCTTCAAAAGGGTGTTTCAGCAGGAGAAATTGTCAGAATAACAAAAATTGATGATTTCTTCATTAGAAAGCTCAAAAAAATTGTGAAACTTGGTGATGAAATCACAAATGCCGGTATTGCCTGGCTGGATTATGATCTATACTCAAGAGCGAAGAAAATAGGCTTTGGTGATTCCTATATAGCAAACCTTGCGAATGTGCCTCTTGAAAAGATATTAGAGCTGAGAGAGAAGTATCCTATTAACCCTGTTTACAAAATAGTAGATACCTGTGCCGGTGAATTTGAAGCAGCTACCCCCTACTACTACTCAACCTATGAGGAAAAAGATGATGTTGAAGTAACCCAGGGTGACAAGGTACTGGTTATTGGGTCAGGCCCGATCAGAATCGGTCAGGGCATAGAATTTGACTACTGCAGCGTTCACTCCGTAGAAACACTGAAGGAAATGGGCATAGAATCAATCATCATTAATAATAATCCTGAAACCGTAAGTACGGATTTTGATACTTCTGATAAGCTTTATTTTGAACCACTGACTAAAGAGTGTGTTCTTGATATTATTGATAAAGAAAGGCCTCTAGGTGTAATTGTACAGTTTGGCGGACAGACAGCAATCAATCTAGCTGAGACGCTTCATTCTGAAGGCGTCAATATTCTTGGCACGTCAGTTCAAAGTATTGACGTAGCAGAAGACAGGGATAAGTTCCTTAAACTTCTGGAATCTTTAGATATACCTATTCCTGAAGGAAGCACTGCGTTCTCTTTTGAACACGCAAGAGAAATTGCAAACAACATAGGCTATCCTGTATTAGTCAGACCTTCATATGTACTTGGAGGCCGTGCTATGGAAATAGTGTATAATGACAAAACGCTTCAGGAATATATCCAGATGGCTTCTGATATATCCACAGAACATCCCATCCTGATCGATAAATATATTGTTGGAAAAGAGATGGAAGTAGACGGTATATGTGATGGAAAGGAAGTTCTTATTCCCGGAATTATGGAGCATATTGAGCGTGCGGGAGTTCACTCCGGAGACAGTATTGCCGTATATCCACCCCGTAACTTGTCACAGAAGGTAAAGGAAACAATTGAGGATTACACAATACGTCTATCCAAAGCAATGAATGTTGTAGGGCTCTTTAATATTCAGTTTGTTATGGATAACAATGAAAAGGTTTATGTAATTGAGGTAAATCCCCGTGCCAGCAGAACGGTTCCTATTATGAGCAAAATAACCGGAATACCTATGGTCAGTGTAGCCACTAAACTCATTATGGGCAGGACTTTGGCGGAACTGGGATATAAAAATGGGCTTGCAAAGGAAACTGAATATTATGCAGTAAAAGCACCTGTTTTCTCTTTTGCCAAGCTTACAACTGTGGATACTTTCCTTGGACCTGAAATGAAATCCACAGGTGAGGTCATGGGTGTTGACAAAGATTATTACAATGCTTTATATAAAGCTTTTGCCGCTTCGGGAATGAAAATCCCTTCAGGCGGGAATGTTCTTCTCTCAGTTGCAGATAGAGATAAGGAAGAATGTGCTGATATAGCTCAAAAGCTTCTAGACCTTGGATTCAAGCTTTTTGCAACAGAAGGAACCTATAAGGCTTTGACCGGTGCAAATAATACTGTTGACCTACTGAAAGATGAAAATGTTCTTGATTATATAAAAGAAGATAAAATACAGTTAGTAATAAATACTCCAACAAGAGGTAAAATACCTGAAAGAAAAGGTTTTATTCTGAGGAGAACTACAATTGAGTACAACGTACCATGTATAACATCACTGGACACAACTAATGCTGTTTTAAGCATTCTGGAACGCCTTATCGCTGACAATAAAGCTGATGTTTATTCATTGGATGAATATTCTATATATAGTGAAAAGTGAAGGGAGATATATCATGAAACATTTATTAAGTCTGAATGATTTAACCACAGAAGAAATACAGAATTTATTAAAACTTGCTCTAAAGCTTAAAAAGGAAAATAAAGAAGGTATTCAACACCATATTTTAAAAGGTAAAACTCTTGGAATGATTTTTTCCAAGTCTTCAACCAGAACCAGGGTTTCCTTTGAGGTTGGTATGTATCAGCTGGGAGGCTATGCGCTTTTCCTTAGTTCAAATGATATACAGCTTGGCAGAGGTGAGTCGATTTATGATACAGCCAATGTATTATCCAGGTATCTTGACGGTATAATGATCAGAACTTATAAGCAAAGCGATGTAGAGGATCTTGCGAAATTCGGAACTATTCCTATCATAAACGGTTTGACGGATGAAATGCATCCCTGTCAGATACTGGCAGATCTCCAGACTATTTATGAGCACAAGGGAAAGCTGGAAGGATTAAAGCTTGCATATATCGGAGACGGAAATAATGTGGCCCATTCTCTTCTCCACGGCTGTTCAAAAACCGGGATGGATATTGCAATTGCATCACCAAAAGGTTATGAATGTGATAGCAGGTATGTTGACGAAGCAAAAGCTGCTGCAAAATTGTCAGGTTCAAAAGTAATATTGACTGAAGATCCTGTTGAAGCTATTTCAAATGCCGACGTTATCTACTCTGATACCTGGATCAGTATGGGGCAGGAAGATCAGAAGGCCGAAAAAATAAAGATATTTATGCCTTATCAAATTAATTCGCAATTATTCTCCAAAGCCAATCAGGATGCAATTTTTCTGCATTGCCTGCCTGCATACAGGGGTTATGAGGTTACAGAGGATATAATTGACGGTCCCCAATCCGCAATATTTGATGAAGCTGAAAACAGGCTGCATGCCCAAAAAGCAGTATTAGCAACTTTGTTGGGATAGGAGCACATATGAATTATTCATTTATTATAAGAAAGGCAGAAATTGGAGACGCTTCTGCAATTTCTGCTATAATGCAGGAAGCTTTTAATAAGTATATGCTGGACACCGGCTTAACCGGGACTATGGATGCACTAACCGAAAGCATAGAAAAAATAGAGGCAGACATCCTAAAAAAAGAGGTTTACATTGCGCTTATTGACGGTAATCCTGTAGGTACAGTCAGAATAGAGATATTCCCTGATAAAACTGCATACATAAGCCGTTTTGGCGTAATGCTTGACTATCATAACATCGGCATCGGAAAATCCTTAATTAATTTAGCTGATAAGATTTTAAAGTCACAAGGCGTTAAAAAAGTCTATTTGCACACAGCATCAAAATATCGGGATCTAATAAGATTTTATTATGGAAGAGGCTTTTATATTGAATCTACCTCCACAGACAGAGGATATATCCGGGCTCTGCTGGTAAAAGAATATTAAGAAATTTATACAAATAAAAAAGGCTGTTCAAAACTATATATAAAAGGTGTTGTTAAAAAAGCAGAATGTTTTAACAACACCTTTTCTTTCTAATCTCCTGTGAATCCTTCTCCCACTACTTCTCTAACATCTGCCAGTATTACAAAAGCATTTTTATCTATGTCCTGCACAATTTCTTTTAGCTGCTGTACCTGAGTCCTTGCAACAACACATAAAAGTACATTTTTGTCATTTCCGGAATAAGCACCTCTACCCTTTAATTCTGTAACTCCCCGGTCCAGTTCAACCAACAATCTCTTTGAAATTTCCTGCTGGTGATCAGATATAATAAACACAGCTCTCGAGTAGTCTACACCTTCAACCATCGTATCAATTACCTTTGTTGTAATAAATAAGCTTACAAACGAGTATAAGCCTATTAAAATACTGCCAAACGCAATTATTGCGAAAAGAATTATCAATCCGTCTATCCACCAAAGTATTTGACCTATAGTCATATTTTTCAGCGGTCTGTTCAGAAGCTTTGCAGCCAGTTCTGTCCCCCCTGTCGTTGCATCTGATTTCAGGACAACTCCAAGTCCAACTCCGCTTAAAAATCCACCGATTATGCTATATAACAAAATGTCGGGTGTATTGACAGTTGACCCGCCATCTATTAATAATCTTCTGGCAAAATCAGTGGTATATGCCTCTGTAAGGTCAATTATTACAGAAAGAATGATTGTCCCATAAACAGTTCTGAAAAAAAACTTTTTACCAATAAATTTGAAGCCCAGAAGAAACAGTGGAATGTTTATAGCCAGCATAACGGCACCAACAGGCAGCTTGCCGTTGCTAAGATAAAATATTACTGTAGCTAAACCGCTCAAGCCCCCCGGTGCAATTTTATAAGGGACAAGGAAAATGTTTATTGCCAGCGCCGTAATTACAGCTCCTACTGTGATAAACAAATAATTCTTCATAATATTAAGTACGTTCTTTAATTTCGGCATTCCGCAGCTCCTAAAACAAGAAAAAAAATAAAAACATATATTAATAATATATGTTTTTTTACTATATATAAACAATTATTGCACATTTATTTCTCTATTTAAAGAACTTTCTGCAGGAATGTCCTTGTTCTTTCATTTTTTGGATTTGTAAAAATCTCCTCCGGTAAACCTTCTTCGCTTATTTCACCTTTATCCATAAATATAACTCTGGATCCTACTTCTCGGGCAAATCCCATTTCATGGGTAACAACTATCATTGTCATCCCATCCCTTGCCAGCTGCTTCATTACCTCAAGTACCTCACCTACAAGTTCAGGATCAAGAGCAGAGGTAGGTTCGTCAAATAACATTATTTTTGGTTTCATTGCAAGTGCACGGGCGATTGCAACTCTTTGCTGCTGGCCTCCAGATAACCTGGCAGGATATTCATCCTTTTTATCCTCCAAGCCTACCTTTTTTAATAATTCAATACCATACTTTATAGCCTCTTCCTTTGGCTCCTTTTTCACGGTGGTAGGCGCTTCGATAATATTCTGAATAACAGTCATATGAGGAAATAAATTGAATCTTTGAAAAACCATCCCCAGTTCGGTACAAATTTCAGAGATTTTTTTATGTGATATTCTATATTGATCCTTGCCATCTACTTTTTCAGCAAGAATTTGGTTTTCAATCATTACCTTGCCACTGGTTATAACCTCAAGATGATTAAGACACCTAAGTAATGTACTCTTGCCTGAACCACTTGGTCCGATTATACACAAAACTTCACCCTTTTGAACTTCTAAATTTATATTCTTAAGAACTTCCAAGGTTCCAAACGACTTACATACGTTTTCCACAGTTATCATTTTACTCATTGTCGTCTCTCCCCCTATTCGTACACTGAATATTTCTTTTCAAGTTTTTCAAATATTAAAGTACATACTGTTGTAATTACTAAATATATAATAGCTGAAGGCAAGTAAATTGCCGGATTTGCTTGAGCACTTTGAATTTCATTTGTAACCCTCATCAAATCAGGCATTGCAACAATTGAAACTAAAGATGTATCCTTTATCAGCATTATAAACTCATTGCCAACAGGTGGGATTAACCTACGATAAGATTGAGGAACTATTATCCTTCTCATAGCTTGTCCATAGCTCATACCAAGAGCTTTAGCAGCCTCCATTTGTCCTTTGTCAATAGATTGAATTGCCGCTCTGATTATCTCAGCAAGATATGCAGCAGAATTCAAGCTGAAAGCAATGTAACATGCCACCCATGCCGAATAATTTAGTGGTGGATTAAAGAAAAGTGGAAATGCATAGTAAATAAAGAATAGCTGCATTAATAAAGGTGTACCTCTAAAAAACCATATGTAAAGCCATGAAAATTTGTTTACTAATGTATTTTTTGATAGCCTTCCTAGGGCTAGAAGGAGTCCAAATATTACACCAAATATTATAGCTACTATTGTAAGCTGAATGGTAATTAATGTCCCCTCTAATAATCTGGGTAAAAATGAAAAAGTATGAATCATAAGTAACAACTCCCTATTAAAATAACAAAGCTATAGGGCTTTTCGCCCTATAGTTTGCATTTATATTTAAATCAATATTTGGTATATGACCTAATTAAGTATTCAAATATTATTCTAAATTTGAAGTCATATCCTCACCAAACCATTTTTCAGAAATTTTCTTTAAAGTACCATCACTCTTAATTTCTTCAAGGGCCTTATCAAGTTTTGTTGATAAATCAGTATTTGCCTTTTTAACAGCAACACCTATAGGTTCTTTTGGCAAAGTGGTATTAACAACAACATAACTATCTGGATCTTTTGCTACAAAATACTTTGCTACTACAAGATCTGTTACTAATGCATCAACTCTTCCAATCTTGAGTTCACTTAAAGCCTCTGTCATTTTTTCATATTGCTTATAGTCTTTAAATGGAGTTGCCTTCATAAATTCCTTACAGGAATCATCTGATGTAGTACCCATTTGAACACATACAATTTTATCATTTAAATCTTTTTCTGAATTAATACCCTGAGTATCTTTTTTAATTACTATAACTTGGTTATTTGAAATATAAGGTTGAGTATAAGCTAATGTCTTTTTACGTTCCTCAGTGATACTTAAAGAAGAAATAATGCAATCATACTTATCTGCCTCAAGTGCTGAAAAAATAGCTGTCCATGCTGTTGTAACAAATTCAACCTTCATTCCTAATTTTTCACCTAACGCATTTGCAACTTCAATATCAAAACCTACATTAGCTCCTTTATCATCCTTATATTCCATTGGTGGATATGTATCATCAATACCTACCCTTAGAATATCTCCGCTCTTTTGAGCACTACCACAAGCAGACAACATAGTTGTTAATATCAACATAGCTGATATGAAAATAAAAACTCTTTTCATCTTGTTCATCTCATTATACACCCCTCGTATATTTATTC
>CAYQCA010000034.1:0-25221 GCA_964415835.1 uncultured Clostridium sp.
TTACTTGTATTTTGGCAGCCAATCCCCGTGTGCTTCAATCAGGTCATCCACCATGCTTACTATATCATCAAGTGAAAGCTCTGCTGCAGTGTGTGGGTCGAGCATTGCCGCATGATAAATATGTTCTCTTTTTTTAGTTACTGCTGCTTCAATTGTGAGTAGCTGAACATTAATATTTGTCATATTCATTGCAGCTAGTTGTACAGGCAATCTTCCTACCCTGCATGGATTAACTCCTGTTCCATCTACAAGACATGGAACTTCAACGCAGGCATCATGAGGTAGATTCTCTATTAATCCGCCTTTGTTTAAAACATTTCCGCCAATTTTATACGGATTATTTGTCACTATGGCCTCCATTATATATGATGCATATTCATGGCTCCTTGTATGGGATAAGGAAGAATTGCTCATTAATTCTTCTTTTTGTTTCTTCCAGCCTTCAATCTGATTAATACATCTTCTGGGATACTCATCCAGCGGAATATTGAATCTCTCAATCAACTCCGGATACTTTGACTTGATAAAAAATGGATTGTACTCTGAATTATGTTCACTTGATTCTGTACAATAGTATCCAAGCTTATCTATATACTCATATCGAACCATATCCCAGTGTTTCTCATTCTTATTCTTTTCCTTAGCACGTCTGCGAATTTCAGGATACAGATCATTACCGTCTTTATCCTTTATTTCGAGAAGCCATCCCATATGGTTTATACCTGCAATAAAATCTACTCTTCCTTCCAGTTTATCTTCCATACCAAGGTTGCGTAAAAGCCATTCAGAGCAGCACTGTACACTGTGACAAAGTCCTACAGTTTTTACACCGGTAAATCTTTGCATATATCCTGATAGCATTGCCATAGGATTGGTATAGTTCAGGAACCACGCATCCGGACATACCTCTTCTATGTCCCGTGCAAAGCCTTCAAGTACAGGAATAGTCCTGAGCGTACGCATTATACCTCCGATACCCAGAGTATCGGCTATTGTCTGTCTTAAGCCATACTTTTTAGGTATCTCAAAATCTATTATTGTACAAGGGTCATAGCCCCCTACCTGAATCGCATCAACTACAAAGTCTGCATTTCTAAGCGCATCTTTTCTGTTTTCCAATCCCAGGAATGACTTTATTGTTGCTCTGCTGCTGTTAACATTTTTGTTTATAGCTTCAAGCATTATTTGAGACTCTTTCAGTCGCTCATTATTAACATCATAAAGACATATTTCCGCATCTCTAAGCGCTTCAGTGCACATGCTGTCTCCAAGCACGTTCTTGGCAAATACAGTACTACCTGCACCCATAAATGTTATTTTGACCATACTTTTTACCTCCATAATCTTGCAGTAATGAAATTTGTTTATTACATATAGCATATCAAATCTAGATAATTCTTGAATTGAATAATGTAACCACAATTTGTTATAATGTAACCAAAAGGATATTTTAGAATATAGATAATGAGGTTTATTTGATATGACTGTAAACGTTTCAATTTTAAACAGGGAGTTTAAAGAGGTTAATCCGTTATTGTGCGGCTGGGAGCAGTGTGAAGAAGGGCATCCCTTTGGCCCGGCTTCAAGAGAATATTATCTTATCCACTATATAGTTTCAGGAACCGGTTTTTTCCAGAGAAACGGGCAAACATACCCTTTGACAAAAGGTTGTATGTTTTTAATTCGCCCTTATGAGATAACCTTTTATAAGGCTGATGACAATGACCCTTGGGAGTATATCTGGATAGGATTTGATGGGAAATTGGTGCCCGGTTTGCTCGAAAATAGCGGTTTTTCCGATGATAAATGTACATTGTGCATGCCTTCTCTCCGAAATACTTTTTTAAGTATGAAGGAAGCGGAGAACTTACAGTATTCTTCTGAGATATTTTTATGTAGCAAATTATATGAGATGTTTTCGCATCTTCAGGAAGAGTTTGCTCCACCTCTGAAAGGTAATTCAAGCAGCCTTTATTCAAAACGTGCTAAAGACTACATTCTGGCTAATTATGCAAACAACATTTCGGTTGCAAGTATTGCTGCCATGCTTGGTATCGATCGACGATATTTATGCAGAGTTTTTCGCAAGCATGTAGGTGATACTCCCCAAAATTATTTAGTAAACTACAGGCTTGAAAAGGCCGGTATGTTATTGTCAAAGTACGGCTACTCCGTCAGTGAAGCTGCCAGAAGTACCGGCTATGATGATATCTACAATTTTTCAAAAATGTTTAAGAAAAAGTATGGTATTCCGCCTTCACAATATAAAGCATAATTAAAGTTTTGATAATAAAAAATAAGTTCAGATTGAGATCACTCTTCATCTGAACTTTAGTATAAATGTATTTATAGTTAACCTTTTTTGTTTTAACAAAGATCCTAATTAAATAACCGTATGTTCAGTTATTTAAAACGTCCAACAGAGCCATAATCCTGGGCACTTCCGTTTCAGGTAATCCAGTTACCGGCAATCGCGCCGGTCCTGCATTTATTCCTGCAAAGCACGTCATTTGTTTTACTACTCCAGGAGCAGTTCCCTCGTTAAGAACTTTACACAAAGGAAGAATCCTTTCCTGGATCCTTCTTGCATTCTCCAAATCGCCCCTTTTCCAATATGAATACAGTTGAACTAATTTTTCAGGAATAATATTACCGGAGCTAGCTATGGTACCTGCTCCACCGCATATTAGTGCATCAAGTATCATTGAATCTGATCCTGCTAAAACCGCAAAGTGCTTTGGGTCGGTAACCTTCATATAGTCATGGATATTCTCCAATTTTCCGCTGGAATCTTTAATTCCCACAACATTAGGTATCTGTGCTAGTTCCCCTACAGTTTCTGCCGAAAGATTTAAACCTGTCCGCCCTGGAATATTGTATAAAATAATCGGGAGATCTACTGCACCTGCAATTTCCCTGTAATGGCGGCAGAGCTGCTGCTGGTCAGGTGCGATATAATATGGAGTAACAACCGACACAGCTTGAATGCCGCAAGTTGCCAGAAGCTGAGACAAGTGTATTACATCTGTTGTACACGGCATGCCTGTACCGGCATATACAGGAACCCTTCCTGCAGAAGCAGTAACTACGGTTCTTGCTATATTAATCTTCTCTCTCTCGTTTAAAGCATAAAATTCCCCTGAAGTTCCAAGACAAAACAGTCCATTAACTCCAGCAACAACAAGCCTTTCAACCAATTCTTCAAGTACTTCATAGTTGATGCTCTCATCTTCACGCATAGGCGTTACTAAAGCTGGTATTACTCCAAAAGGTAAAAACATTTAATATTACTCCTTTTTATAAAATAGTTACCCCTTGATTGAGCCCATCATCACACCCTTTATAAAATAGCGCTGAATAAAAGGATATAAACAAAGGATAGGAAGAGTTGCTAAAACTATTACTGCATACTTCATTGATTCCACAAGAAGAACCTGCTGGGCAAAATTATCACCCTGTCCATCCATGGACATTTCTCGCATGAATGCTCCTTGACTGACAACAATATCTCTCAGAACCATTTGAAGCGGCATCAATTGCTGTTTACGTAAATATATTAATGCATTAAACCATGAGTTCCACTGGCTTACAGCCGAAAACAAAACCATTACTGCAATTAAAGCCGGCGACAGCGGCAGTACAAAGTATCTGAAGAAGCGAAGGTGGTTACACCCGTCTATAGTCGCTGCTTCATATAGCTCATCCGGAATATTGGATTGTATGAATGTACGTGCAATTATTATATTATAGACGCTAACTGACCCTAATATCATTATGGTAATGGGTTTTCCGATCATATTAAGGTTTTGCACAAGCAGATATGTAGGAATTAGACCACCAGAGAAAAACATTGTAAAAGTCATATAACCCATTATAATTCCACGGCCTACTAGCTTTTTACGTGATAGGGCATATCCTGACATCAAAGTGATACCAACTGATATTAATGTAAAACTTACTGTATATATCAATGTATTTCTATACCCTGTCCATAACGCATCGTACTCCAATACCTTCATGTAGCTACGAAATGTCATCTCTACCGGATAAAAAAGCACCTGCCCGCTGGTTACTTTTATTGGATCACTTATGGAAGCAATCAGGACAAAGTATAAAGGATATGCTACAGCCAGAAGAAGTAATCCTAAAAGAATGTATACTAGCATATCAAAGCAAAAATTGAAACGTGTTTTTTTCATATAAGCCAGCTCCCTTTTTCACCATAATGAGGTGTCGTTCAACTTCCGGGCAACCTGATTAACAATTACCAGTATCATAAAATTGACAACTGAGTTAAATAATCCTATAGCTGTAGACAAGCTATACTGCCCTCCGCTTATACCTACTTTATAAACATAAGTACTAATAACTTCTGTTGTAGATAGATTCATTGCATTTTGCATTAGAAATACTTTTTCGAATCCTACATTCATTATCGTACCACAGTTAAGTATCAACAGAATTACAATCGTAGGCAGTATCGTAGGCAAGTCGATGTGTATAATCTTCCTTAGCTTATTTGCTCCATCTATATAGGCTGATTCATACATAGCGGGGTCTACTCCGGTCAAGGCACCTAAATAGATTATACTGCTCCAGCCAATGCTGGCCCACACACTACTCCATACATATAAATGCGGAAAGGCCGACGGATTGTTCAACACGAGCAGAGAACTGTCAATGATATTCATGGATTTCAAAATATTTGCAACAATTCCGTAGGATGGTGCTAAAAATATATTAATCATACCTACAATAACTACAGTTGAAATAAAATGAGGTGCATATGTAACCGTCTGAACTATTTTTTTAAATCGTGCAGATGGACATGAATTTAATGCAAGGGCCAAAATTACAGGTAACGGAAATCCAGCCACTAAAGTATAGAAACTCAGGATCAGTGTATTTCTTAGGATTACCCCAAACATAGGCATGTTGAAAAAATGGATAAAATGTTTCATTCCAACCCATGGGCTATTAAATATACCGGTTATCGGTTTAAAATCTTTAAAAGCAATTGTAATCCCAACCATAGGTAGATAGTTGAATATAAAAAGATAAATTATTGCCGGAAGTAGGAGAAGATACAGCTCATAATTCTCAAAAATCCGTGTGCCGAGAGTTTTCCTCGTATACATATTTGGTGTTGATCTTCGTATCAATACATACACATCCCTCTGATAAATTATTAATAATGCTGCGTGTTCCTGATTTGCTCGGGAACACGCGTGCTGACGATACTATTTCATCATATCATAACTCTTCTGCTTGAGTTCTAGCCACTTTTCCAGGTCCAATTCTTGATTTTTAGCAACAAATGTATCCCATTGAGCATCAATATCTCCCTTGCCAGAAATCCATTCCGCAAATTTTGTCTTGCGCAGGTTGGTAAGGTCAGTAGTATACTGTTCCATTAACTTATTTTCTTCATTTGTCAGAGTTCCACCTACATAATTTCCATCCTCGGGCGCCAGGAAATTCTTGTAAATATTTTCATAAGCCCATGGTCGGGTTCCCTCTTGTTCTGCAAACTTGTTAATATACATATCCGAATAAAACTTTTTATCTCGTATTGCTATAAAGCTATTATGTAAACCTAATTTTTTAGCATTAGCAGACATTTTATCAGGTGATTCTTCCCAAAAGATGTCTTTAAATTTTCCGTCAGGTGTTAATTCCCACACCACATCCTTGACACCACGACTGATAGTCATCATATTTTCATACTGTACAGCCCATTCACAAAAAGCCATAGTAGCTTCAGGGTCCGGGTTATTTTTGAACATCATGAATGCATATGCCGGACCAGGCACATAATTCTGGCGGCGCATAAACGGTTTTTTACCATTTGGGCTTTGAACAGGAGCCATAGCTTTAAATGCATCCAGATTGCGATTGGTATAAGAAGTGTATGATCCAACCATTGCTGGTTTGGCGCTAACTTTTGAAAAATATGAAGCCGAATCATCTGTAAATATTTCTGGAGGTATTAACCCTTGGGCATAAAGCTCACGGAGGTACTTTAATGGTTCCTTTATATCTGGATTAACTGCCTGGTACTTAACTTTTCCGCTTTCTACAGCCAGATAATCCGCATTGGTAACATTTAAGCCAAATGAACCATAAATATCCATCTGACCCCCGACATAACTATCAAAGGTAAAGTAGTAGGGAATTACATTTTTGGGTATTGACCCTTTCCCTGCATTATTTATAAAAGCCTGTAATATATTCTTAAAGTCCAGGGTAGAAGTAGGAGCCTGAAGCCCCAATTCGTTGAGCCAAGTTTTGTTAATAAACCACTGATCCCGTATATTCCTGTCATATGGAGCAAAATCGACAAACGGAAGACTGTAAAGTTTTCCATCAGGTAACAGGCAGCTCTTATACGCCAATTTGTTTTCGTTCATGAAGCTATCCCATGTAGGCGCATGTTTCTTAATCAGGTCATTAAGCGGGATAAGATCTCCTGCTTCAGCAGCATCAGTCATTTGACTGGCAGAAGCAAAGACACTGAAAGCTACATCCGGAAATTCTCGGCTAGCAAACATTAGACTGACCTGATCAGCATCTTTAAAAACTGTAAATTCGATCTCAACACCTGTTTTTTCTTTTACATAGTTCCAAATTTCCGAAGTATCCATATTGGGGCGTAATGCTTGATATAATATCGCACCTTTCAACTTCAATGGCTTTTCCGGATTTAATGCCACGGTTGATTCCCCAGATGAGTCCGATTTTGTTGTTTGTGATACATCCTGCTTGTCAGGTGCTGACTTTTCGCTGTTACCACAACCAGATATCAGGCCAAGAGTTAAAGTAATCACTAAAATACAGGTAACCCATTTTAATTTGATACACATGATAGATATTCCTCCCTATTTTTTTATATACAAGCGCTCCTTAAAGGCTCCGCTAGCATTTCTAAAATAATTGGTTAAAAAGATTTCTGAAGTTTGAAATTTTATGGTAGGTAATATAATTTGCATCATGGAAATTGTGTGCTCCATTTATTGCAGTCCTGGATAGAAAATGAATGTCGGATCCTTCAATAAAAAAGTCTACATATTGAAATCCAACATGAAGTGCACCTTCAGGCCAATCCTTTTCTTCATAGTTTATTAAATCTTTAACTATTCTCCAGCTCCGCAGATCTTTAGATACTGATAAAGATAGAATATTTCGTTGTCCATACCATGGTAAGTGAGCACGGTTGACCAAAGCTATGTACAAACCCGTTTGTTCATCCCTGCAAATGGTAAATTTCGACAGGTTCCCCTCGAAATCTATACATTCTTCAAAGGACTGCGGCAGCTCAGGGCTCTCGGTATTTATGCGCATTACGATAGCTTTTCCATACTCAGGATCTCCACCCCCAGTTGAATACCGGAGAATATTGACTAATCGTCCATCAGGGGTAGGTACCACATTTCCCTCAAGTACGGAAGGATAGCCTCCCCTTATTACTCCTGGCCACTCAGGATCATATGTGACAAACGGGGACAAAACCCAATTTTCAGGGTTACACAGGTCAGAATCTTCAGAAATTGAGATAACTCCTGTGTTATGTCCTCCATTTTTCCAACACCCATACTCTACTGCAGACCAAAGGCGACCTTTATATAAGATTACAGGTACAGGTGCCTTATGGGGACCGGGCACCTCCCAGCGACCTTCACCTTCTAATATTATAAACGGTCCTTTGAAAGTCTTTCCCTGATCATTTGAGCAGTAAAGTTGCAAGTTTCCGTACTCAGTGCTTGTGCAAAGCATATATACGCTCTCTCTATGAAAAAACAATTTACCCCAAAAGCAAGGTGTCAGCTCAGATAAAAAGAACCAATTTACACCATCGTCATCAGATGCATAAATATGAGTTATGTTTTGTCCTCCATGCAGCCAGAAAATATCATGTGAAGCAAGTAAACGTCCACTGGGTAGCCGGATAATGGAAGGACTGGCAGTGGAACGTCCGGATGAGGCGAATGTGTAATCCTGGGGATGCAAATAAGCCACTACAGTACCTGGCACTGGTCCCGTCCGAAACAATCGCACTCTAGAACGAGCCACCTCCATTCCTTCACGTAATGCACTTACAGTCACTGCATAATCCACCCCGTTAAATAAATTTTCGACTTTTAGACAATTCTCACAAGCAGGTGCTTGTACACATATGCATGGCCTATGAGAAAAAATTATATCTTCTTCAAAATATTGAATATGGATATTATATGAATCTACAGGCGTTACATGAGATTTCACTAATTCCCATTCAATTTGAATAAACCTATCCCCTGGAACAAGTCTTCTGATTGATAGTCCCCCAAAATCAGAATTTAGCTTTGTTGGATTATTCTCCACCATCATTGTTTCCCCCTCTTGTTCTATATATTAGAACGCGGTTCTCTTTTATACTTATTTAAAAGAATCGGTCTATATAAATAGATAATTCCGATTCAAACCAGGTTTCTAAATTGTATTTTCGCAGATGTTTCTTTAAGAAGCTCTGCACATCTTAGAATATTATTTTTTTCAAATCTCAACGATGGACCTGACGCACTGATAGCAGCCACTACTTTACGATTAGCGTTGAAAATAGGCACTCCTACACATTTTATACCATGCTCGTGTTCCATATCATCAACACTGAAGCCAGACTCTCTTATAGATTGTAATTCGGATTTCATCTGTCCGGCATCTGTGATAGTATTCGGGGTAAAAACATTAAGAGGCCTTGAGAGTATGTCATTTATTTCATTTTCCGGCAAATAAGCCAACATGGCTTTACCTATAGCTGTACAATACATAGGTGCTTTATCACCGATAATGACACGACTTGCAGTTGTATTTGCTGGATATGCCGCATCCAGGTAAATTACGTTGCCATCATCTGGTACACCATAATAAACTACCTCTCCCAATTGAGTAGATAAGTCAGTTATCAGTGGATAGATTGATTGTCGAAAACCATTACTATTGTTGATCACATTAGCGAGTTCAAGTATTTTTAATCCTAACCGATATTTACTTGTCTGTTGATTTTTTTCAACATAGCCAAGTACTTCAAAGGTTGACAAAATGTTAAAAACATTGCTTTTATATAAATCTAACTGTTCACTAATTTCAGTCACACCTAATTCCGGCTGTTTTTTACAAAAACATTCAAGTACAGCCATTGCCTTTTCTAAAGACTTATTTTTTATACGATCATTATTCATATTATTCATCACCTGTTCTACATATTAGAACGCTGTTCATTATTATATTTATATAGTAACATCTCTACCATTAGTTGTCAATACTAATAATAAGTCTTGCTTTAGTTAATTTCATATTTTGATGTAAAAGTATGGATTGCTCCAAGCACTTTAATACAGCTCTATTTCCAGTCGATCAAATCTGATACTTTCTCCAAAATGATCACTATTAAAGCTTGTTTTTTTATATAAACCGAATTCTGTAGTATTTTTCTTAAGCCATATAGGAACCTCAACATCAAGATTCTTACAAACCATAATCAAACACTCTTCCAGTTGGTCCCTGAAATTATCGGATGCGTTTATCGGCTCTACCCAAGTATCCCGTATTAATTTGCTGTCTTTGATTAATTTGCCATAAAGTTTCACTAAGCAATCCCCTAACATTATAAATATGAATTTCTTAAATACTATTATAAAGAATAGCTTTATTATATGCCAGTATTATATATATTAAAAAGCAAAATATACTTCTACTAATTTAACAGCTAGACATGACAATCTTTCGTGGAAAAAATAACTAGAATTTATTCTTTATAAATGGTTGCTTTTTTGCTCAAGATGTATTAATATATTATGTGCGTCATAAAATTCTTTTTGATGCATAATAAACAAATGCGCCCGTAGCTCAACTGGATAGAGCGTCTGGCTACGGACCAGAAGGTTGTGGATTCGATCTCTGCCGGGCGCGCCAAATGTATAGTTAAAGCCTATCAGTATAAAAACTGATAGGCTCTATTTTTTTGTGGCTAACTGCTGGTATTAATTTATAACGCATATGTTCAGATAAAATTTTTCGGCTGTAGAAAAATTTTATTACCTCTGCGCGTTTCAACGAGGCGGGATATGATGCTCAGTGCCAGAAAATCACTGGCACTGCCTGAAAACCAAAGCGGTACCCGCTCCTTTTAGAAGTGGGGGACATCTAACTGACTCGTTATATTTTTAACAGCAACACTCTTCCAGGCCGTATTTCCTTTAATTTCAGCCGCACTGCCTGCAAAAGCTCCCTTTGCATTAACATCATCCATTAACTGATATCGCATCCATGCAGTCAGGTAACCCCTATGCTTTCCACCATTACCTTGTATTTCGTTATGGCCCGCACTATCAGCCATACCCATAGCTGATGGAAGATCAGCGGCAGTATTGTTGTATGCAGTTTTATTGCTTGATGTAGATGATATGATAAAATCACTTGTTCCCCCCATTATGAAAAATGGAACCTTTATTTTGGATGTATCGTACTTGTCTTCAGGATCACACCATATCAACGCAGGTAAGGCAACTGAAACAACAGTTTTAATTATAGACCCATTTGTAAAATTGGTATGTGCATTTATAACTCCCGTAGAACCCTGAGAATGTCCTGCTGCACCTATTTTATTTACATTGAGCTTTTGATAAAAAATACTATCCTCGGTACTGTTCAAACCTGTCATATACTCTGCAGCTGCAAGAATTTCTGCTCCTGTTCCCGTCGTAGTACAATAAGTATCAATTACTACAAACCCCCATGAGGCAAGGTGAGTCAGTAATCCGTCATAATTGGAAGGCAGCGCATCAGTACCGTTGCCCCATACTATAATAGGATGGTTGGAAGTCATTGTCGAAGGATAATATATCTTATAAAAGTCATTACCTGCATTATCCTTAATAACCGTAGTAGACACTGCTGCTGAACCTGTCGCTGCGAAACTTGTTTCAATGGTGTTTGCACCCTTCACACCCATTCCAAAGGAAAATACGGTAAGCAATGCAACTGAGATACAAATTACCCTTTTAAAAAATTTTTTACTGGTTAACATAAAATTACCTCCTAATAAAAAATTAAAAATATTACTTATCCTCGGACCCGTTCATAGCGTTTAAAAGGTCCTGCAGCATTTCGTAACTGAATTGTCCCTTGGAAATTGCAACAAGACTTCTTAGGTGCATTTGACCAAGCTGGATGTCAGTCAAATTCGAAAACTGCATTACATAATCATAAAGAGGCTTGCCTGCGGGATGAGAAGCTAAATCCACTATAGCTGTATTCATGTGGTACAACTTTTTAATCTTTTTTGTCCCTTCGACAAATACAATCTCTTCCAGTGCAATATTCCGGGAGGATGGTCCTACGAGAATTTTAAAGTCTCCGGTTTCCACATACCAATCTGCTAATTCCGTATCAAAATATGCAAAGGATCTGAAATCCAAAGTCATGATAACTTCTTTTTCTTCTCCCGGCTCAAGTTCGATCTTGGCAAAAGCTTTAAGTTCTTTTTCAGGTCTCGCTACGGTACTTACAATATCCTTAACGTACAGTTGTACTATTTCCTTGCCTTTAACGCTTCCTGTGTTTTTTACTTTTACACCTACTGTCAAAGCCTCATTATCCATTATTTTTTCTTTACTTACTGAAATACCTGTATACTCAAAAGTAGTGTAGCTAAGTCCATATCCAAAGGGAAAGAGAGTTTTCATTTCCTTTTTTTCATAGTATCTGTATCCTGTAAATATTCCTTCTCCATACTCTACTACTTCCGGGTATGCCATAAAATCCAGATATGAGGGATTATCACTCAGCTTAACAGGGAAGCCTTCAGCAAGCTTGCCGCTTGGGTTTACAATTCCGAACAAAATATCCGCAGCAGCTCCCGCTCCTGCCTGACCGCCTAGATACGTTTCCAATATGGCTTTTACATCTACTGTCCATGGCATCTCTACTGCTGCTCCATTGCTTAAAACAACAACTATATTTGGCTGTACTTTCGACACTTCCTCAATAAGCCTTGTATGCGCCAAAGGCAGCTTCATATGGTCCCTGTCCCAGCCTTCCTTTTCATATGGTTCCGGAAGTCCCACACATAACAAGGCAACCTCCGATTCTTTTGCCACAGTACATGCTTTTTCAATAAGTTCCATATTTACATCATCTTTATTTAGATCATACCCCTGCGAATATTCAAGTGTGTCTTCTCCTGCTATTTTTGCGAGCTCATCATATAAATTATCCAGCTTTGTAGGCTCAAGTTTGGAACTCCCGGTACCCTGGTATCTTGGATTCTTGGCAAAGCTCCCTATTACAGCAATTTTTACACCTGGCTTTAAAGGCAGAATATTCTCGTCATTTTTAAGCAAAACCATTGTTTCACTTGCAATACTACGGGCCAGTAAGTGATGTTCGTTTTCGTCATAGCTGCTGTTTCCGACTTTATTTACATATGCTTTATAAATAATATCTAATATTCTTTCAACGGTAGTATCAAGTCTCTTTTCTTCAATTCTTCCGTCCTTTAACGCATCTAATATAAGTTTGTCATTGACTTTACCTCCCGGAGGCATTTCAATATCCAGGCCGGCATTTAGGGATTTTACCTTGTCATTGCAAGCATACCAGTCACTTATGGCAATGCCTTCAAAATTCCAAAGTTCTCTGAGAATATCCGTCAGCAGGTATTTGTTTTCACAACAAAAATCGCCGTTAAGTTTGTTGTAGGCCGCCATTATGGCCCAAGGCCGTGACTGTTTTACAGCTTTTTCAAAAGCAGTTAGATATATCTCCCTGAGAGCCCTTTCACCAACAACCGAATCTGTCGTATGCCTCCTCTCCTCACGGTTATTAGCTGCAAAATGCTTCAGACAAGCGCCAACACCATTTTTTTGCAGGCCGTCTATCATAGCTGCTGCCATCTCACCACTTAAATAAGGATCTTCAGAAAAGTATTCAAAGTTTCTTCCACAAAGTGGGGAACGTTTTATATTTACCCCTGGACCAAGAAGAATGGAAACTCCACTTGCCCTGCACTCTTTCGCTATTGCCTCAGCCATCTTGCCTATAAGCTGGGTGTCCCATGAAGAAGCCATATTTACAGCGGTAGGAAAGCATGTTGCAGGAACTTTTTTAGTATATTTATTTTCACCGTCATCCACCCTGGTGTTAAGACCATGGGGACCGTCAGCCATTTTGACAGATGGTATTTCTAAACGTTCCAATCCTTCAATGTGCCAGAAGTCCCTGCCGGAACAAAATGCAACCTTTTCCTCCAGCGTCATTTCACTTACCAGTTTTTTGAAATTGCTATCCATTTACAATACCCCCATACTCATAATCAAATCTGTACCGTCCTGATTGCAATTCAAATCTCAAACCTTCCTTACTTTTCTCCAGTGAACCTACATATTTATACTCCTCAAGAGGTTTTCCGTTAGCCGACACCTTTCCTTTTTGTGCCCCGGGTAAAGTAACATTTGCAGTGGAGTTTGGAGGAATGGTCAGGTGTACAAGCATTTGACTACCGCTTTTTTCCCACTTAGCCTCAACCACCCCATACATGGATTCAAAGGAAATACCTGCGTACTCCAGTTCCTCTGTAATCCTGGGATAATATTTGATTTTTTTGAATCCTGTTTGAATACAGTCGGATTCTACCCCGGCTACACGCCTGTAAAGCCAATCTCCAATAGCACCATAGCCATAATGGTTGAAGGAAACCATATTTTCACCATTGATTTGTGACTCGTTCACAGTACCGTCTGGTTTTATCGCATCCCAGCGTTCCCACATGGTTGTGGCCCCATGCTTAACAGTATATAACCAAGATGGGCATGTATCCTGAAAGAGCAGAGCATAAGCCGTTTTTAGCTCGTTAAAGTCGCTTAATGCAAAACACAAGTACGGAGTACCTAGAAAGCCGGTAGTTAAATGATTGTCATTTCTCCTTATATCCTCAGCCAGATATGAAGCCGCCTTTTCTCTGATTGCTTCCGGAAGCAATCCAAAGTATAACGCCTGGGCATAAGCTGTTTGAAAACCGTCAGTTATCTTCCCGTCCTTCTCAACAAACTTTTTACAAAAGGCATTACATATCTTGTTAAATAATTGGGTATATTCCTTTTCATCTTCGTTCCTGCTTAGTATTCCTGCCACCTTTGCCAGAATTTTTGTGGAATACGCATAGTAGGCTGTTGAAACCCAGGGTTTCTTTGCAATCCATTGTTTTGTTTCCTCACCGGGAGCCAGCCAATCACCCAGATGTATGCCGCTGTCCCAGATGTATTTCTGAATTTCTTTTACCTCTTTCTTAGCAAACCTATATTTCCTTCCCAGTTTTGCAGCACCTTTCCTTGCAAATTCCACCCATTTCTTCATACTTTCATACTGCTCTTCAAGTATCCTCCTGTCCCCATAATACAGGTACAAACTCCATGGAACGATTACAGCTGCATCTCCCCAGCCTGCCGATTTCATCCTGAAGAAGGGTACTACAATCTCCCTTGGAACAGTCATATCCACAACTCCGTTTTTTCCCTGGTCCAATTTCAAGTCATATAACCATTTGGAAAAAAACCTGGCAGATCTCATATTGAAATGGGCTGTATTTGCAAAAATTTGTGCATCACCTGTATAACCCATCCTTTCATCCCTCTGGGGACAGTCGGTAGGTATTTCAACAAAGTTGGCTTTCTGCCCCCATAATATATTGTGCTGAAGCTGGTTTATCTGGTCGTTGGAGCACTCGAAACTGCCCGTTTGCTTTAAGTCGGAGTGAATAACTATCCCTGTAACCGTATCAGTATCAACAGTGTCATAGCCTTCAATTTTTACATATCGAAAACCCATGTAGGTAAAATGCGGTTCATATTCCTCTAAATCTGCACCTCTGCAAACATATTCCAGCCGAGCTTTTGCCTTCCTGAGGTTGGCAGTATAGAAATTATTTTCATTATCGAGAATTTCAGCATGAGAAATTACTACCTTCTGCCCTTTTGAAGTGTTTTTCAATTTTAAACGAATCCATCCGGCCATATTTTGCCCTAAATCCACAACTATTTCGCCCTTTGGAGTCCTGAACATACTGATTGGCTTAATCTCCCCGGTTTTTACTACTCTTTCACCTATTTGAGCCTTTAGCTTGCCTTTTGAATACTTTGTGTAAATACGGACTTTTCTATAGATATCATCCTTATACTCAGGCTTCATTCTGCCATCTTCAAGCCCTGCGTCATAACACTCCCCTGCATAGAATTCAGAAGTAATTACAGGCCCCTTATCAGTGGCCTTCCAGCTTTCATCACTCACAAAAACCTCTGTTTTGCCATCTTCGTACTCGACATGCATCTGAAAGATGAAAGCAGTCTTGTCTCCCCATAAATTTCTCCAGTTTTTGAAGGTAAATACTCCCCTGTACCAGCCGTCTGCCAGCAGTACGGTAATATTGTTGGAATTATCCTTCAACAGTTCCGTAACGTCATATGTTTGATATTGCACATAATTTCTGTAACTGGTTAATCCCGGAGCAAAAAGTGCATCACCGGCCTTTGTTCCATTTAAGTAAATTTCATAGAGCCCTAGAGCACTTGCATATATCCTGGCTTTTACAATCTTTTTTGAACATTGGATATTTTTTCTGAAATAGTATACCGGCTTTATTCCCTTTTTATCTTCCGGAAAGTCCGGAGTTATCCAGCTGGCAGACCATTCTCCCCTCTTCATGAAAGCAGTTTCGAAAAAGTAAATTTCAGACCACGGTGATTGCGTCCCTTCCCTGTTCCATATTCTAACTCTGAAGTAATACCTGGTACATGACTTTAAAGCCGGGCCTTCATATTCAACATGAATTGAACAGTCTGAATTAACTTTTCCCGTATCCCAGAAACAGCTCCACTCAAAATCCCTGCAGTTTTCTACTACTTGAAGCTGATATGCCGCCTGGTAAATGCCCGGTTCATCAGCTTCTATCTGCCATGAAAATCTCGGTTTCGGCACATCTATGCCTATAGGGTTTGAAAGATATTCACAAAGAAGATTTTTTAATTCCATTGCAATCCCACTCCCCCAGTTTATTGTTTAAATCATTTTCAGCAGCTTCTAAATAATTTGCCCCAACAGAATAACAGTTGTCTTTTAATATAATGTCTGCCATCCACTTATTGAAACGGATTCCATCCTCTTCAAACTTGAAAAACCTGTCATAACGCATAAGAGTATGAGTAGTTATATTCTTTTTTTCATCAACCTCGCAATTTGTTATGTAAAAAAAGTAGTTCGGTACTGCTTTCCGAATTTCTGCGGTACATTCAAGCATAGCTGCAGACCATTCCTTAACCAGCTGGTTACTTTCCTCGAAATTCTTCTCTACCTCATCCTTTGTGCCTACTCCGTTCAAATCAGCTTGAAAAGATGCGAGAATACCGTCATACAAGGTATTTGAATGCATGAATGTCACTCTTTCCCCAAGAAGACTATGATTATTTATAAATGCTGATTTTATTGGGTCGTTTCCTAAACTGTACCCAAAGGTTTGCTTCCAGCTTGACTTCCACACATTCTCTGATATACCGGGCCATTTATCAGATTTGAGAAATGCTCCGTCAGAAAATTGATATAGCTCGCTGTCCTTGTATCTACCGGCAATTTTGGGAGTCCAAAAGGCTGAACCGAAAGCCCCGGCACTTTCACCACAGATTAAAACCTTTTCCGGCTTTTTATAATTTTCAAATATCCAGTCAAGACATGCCAGGGTATTGTTTCTTCCGTTATACCTCATTTTACGGCGTTTACCTTCCCAAACATACTCTACAGTATTATTTCCGGTGTGAAAATCCGCCGTTGAATATGGTATATAGGCCACATTCCATTCCTTAAACGGGTTATCACTCTTTTTATCATCCAAAATGCCTGTTAACAGGCTCATGGTATAAAATGGTATATTCCCGAAGTAATACCCGAATCCCTTACCCTTAAGCAGGTTAGCCAATCCCATGGGCTGGAATGCCGTATTTGCATCCCAGGCAGAGCCTCCTCCGGAAAAGAATATCATAAGGTTATTGCTTCTCCCCTTCTTTGAAAGCATGAAGTATTTGCTTCCATCACTGGAAGCAACATTCCCCCGAAGCTTGACCTTATACCACTTGAAAGGCTTTGATTCCTTAAAGTTTTTTAATTTTCCGGGTCTCTTTGTAAAAAAAACTTTGATATACAATAATGCCAGAATTATACTTCCAACTATCAATATAATAAATAATTTCAGGAAGTTCTTTCTTCCTTTTTCAACTTCTTTACTCATACCAATCACCCACCCAAACTACAATTTTCCTATCCTTTTATTGATCCTATCATAACGCCTGTTACAAAGTACTTTTGTAAAAAGGGATAAACACAAATTAGAGGCATGGTAGACACAACAATAGCACAATACTTTACAAGGGGCTTATATAAGTCTGTCTGTCCGCTTACATCAGAACCCGACATATAAGCTCCAGTCTGATTCTGTACAAGTATTTCATTTAAAACAAGCTGCAAAGGAAATAGTTTTCTATTCCCGCTCAGAAAAATTGATGCATTAAACCAGGAATTCCAATGACCTACTCCGTAAAAAAGCACAACAACTGCGATTGAAGCTTTTGATAAAGGTGCAATTATTTTAAACAGTATCTTAAAGTGCCCTGCGCCATCGATTTTTGCCGATTCCTCAAGACTATCGGGTATCTCCAACATTGAAGTCCTCATGATTATTAGGTTGAAAGCAGATAATGCAGTAGGTATTATCATGGACAACCTGTTCCCTATCATCCCCATCTGTTTTACAACCATATAAAATGGAATAAGTCCACCACTAAAAAACATCGTAAATATGACTATAAACATCATCGTATTTCCCCAAAGCAGCCTTTTTCGTGAAAATGCATATCCACCAAGAAGTGTAAGAAACGTCCCCAGGGAAGTTGCTGCCATAACATAGAATATAGTATTAATATAGCCCGTAATAATATTCTTGTTACTGAATACAAGTTCATATCCCTTGACAGTAAACCCCAGAGGTTTCAATATTATTCCTTCATGCTTAGCCAATTCATTAGGATCGCTGACGGAGCCCAACAAAACATGTATAATCGGTGCCAGGCATGCAAAAACAATGGAAAGCATTATTACCGTATTGAAAAATTCGAAAACTATTCTGCCCGGCGTTTTTCTTAATATCATATCCTCTCCTCCTAAAACAAGCTTTTTTCCGCATATTTTCTGCTAAGGATATTTGCTATAATAAGCAGAATAAAGTTAATAAGTGAATTAAACAGGCCTACTGCCGTACTATAGCCGAAATTAAACTCCTGAAGGCCCTTTCTGTATACAAAGCTGGAAATAACATCTGCTGTGTTATAAACTATGGGACTATACAGCAATATTACCTTTTCGAAACCTACGCTGAGCATGCTTCCCATACGAAGGATAAGCAGCATTATTATTGTACTTGAAATGCTTGGAATAGTTATGTGAATAGTCTGCTTCCAACGCCCTGCCCCATCAAGTACAGCCGCTTCATATAATTCTTGATCTACGGATGATAAAGCTGCTATGTATATTATGCTCTGAAAACCCAAGTTCTGCCATATGTTGGAACCTATGAATATTGGCCTGAAGTATTGAGCATTTCCCAAAAGGTTTGATTTTTCAACTCCAAACAGTGATACAATAGAGGTAATAATACCTTTGGATGAAGTAAAATCGATTATAAGCCCTGCAATTACAACAAGTGAAATGAAAAACGGTATGTAGCTTATAGTCTGAACAGCTTTTTTAAAGTATCGGTTTCTCACTTCGTTAATAAGCAGTGCAAATATTATGGGCGCCGGAAATGCAAAAATCAAATCATAAAAACTTAATAAGAAAGTATTTTTCAATAGTCTCAAAAAGTAATAGCTGCCGAAAAAATCCGTAAAATTCTTTAATCCCACCCACTCACTTCCAAATATACCTAACTGGGGTGAATATTTTTGGAAAGCCATTACAAGTCCGGTCATAGGAATATAGCTAAAGACAATGAAAAATAAAATTACAGGTAATGCCATCAAGTATACAGCTCTATTTGCCTTGAAATCCTTTCTTACATCTATCATGCGCATTGTGAATTCTCCTTTGATTGCCGGCCTGTAGGGAAGGATGCTCCATTCATATTACTCCCACCTACAGGCCAATAACAGTAGTTGTATTATTTACGGGCTTTATACCTGTCCAAAGCCGCTTGCTGTATTTTAATAACTTCATCGATTTTCATTGATTTTATCTTATTCACAAAGTCATCATATTTGTCCAACGGCTCCAATCCTATAATAAACTTAACGTTCTTCTCCATTACAAAAGTGTCTATCTCGCTCATTATCTGTGCACTGCGGCTTCCTTCATCAGCTGTGAGGGTTAATGCCGTCGGCATTCCATATGTATTGTCAGACTGGCCCCACACATCTCCTGCAGCAAGTTCATCCTTTGAATATCCTGAAAGCTCTCTCTCCCAGTGGTAATTCATAGGTCCGTCATGCAGCAGATATTTGTAGATTGCCTGTACCATGGTCAAACCATTTGGATTTTTAGTTATTACGTCAGTAAATGTTGGCACGCCATTAACTTTGCTATAGGTGTTGCCTTCTATTCCATAGTTTGCAAGCATTGTACCATCGGCACTATAAATGTAATCAATCCACTTAACTGCGATTTCCGGGGTCTTGCAAGCATTTGTAATTGATAGCGAATTATTGCCTACAACCGAACTGGCAAATCTCAGATGTACCTTATCTCCAACGTTTTTTACCGGAGCAGGAGCCGCTGCAGCGATGAATTTCGGATCGTTTGACTGCAGTTTATCTACCTTAAACAAATAATATGCACTCATGTATGCACCTGATTTACCGTTTCCACCTTTGTTTGCATAGAAATCCTTATTTATCAGTCCTTCTGAATACCATTTATTCATCAGTGTCAGATAATCCTTATATCCTTGCTCCAAAGGACCGTATTTTACTTTTCCATCAACCTGGTAAAATTTCTGTCCTACACCAAAACCTGCATTTAAGGAATCATCATAGTTAAAACCTGTATTGAAAAGCATAAGGGGTGACTCGGTCTTCTTGCTGTCTTTGAACGCCTTCAACATATTATACCAATCGTCATATGTCACAGGAGTTTTCAGACCAAGATCATTTAACCAGTCTTGCCTTACAGTAAGTCCTGTAAATGTACCCTGTTCCTTCTCGGATATGGAATAAAAGCCGGTTATATTTCCTGAATCAGTAACTGTAGCCTTTTTAACAACATCGGATGAATTCATTAAGGCTTTATAATTGGGTGCATTTTTTTCTATAAGGTCGTTCAATTTGATATATATATCATCTGAAACTGCCTTGTCCATTCCGCCGGGATAAGCTACTAAGTAGTTATAGACCATATCGGGCAGCTCACGGGAAGCTATCATCAGGTTGTACAGCTGCTGCTCCTGGCCTACTGTGGGATGTACAAAATCAATATGTACCCCGGTCTTTTTTTCCAGTTCCTGAAAAAACAAATTATCATTTAATGTCTGTATTGACTTTAACATCTCTGAACCTACAGGCCACCATACCTTAAACGTAGTAGGGTTCGTTACTATAGACAGTTTGGAACCTGAATCGCCGGCAGTTTGCTGTGTCGACTCCGTAATTGATGCTGATGCATCTGATGTCTTTGGCTCTGAATCTCCACACGCTGCAAATAGACCAGAAAATAGGAATAAACACAGTGCAATGGAAATGATTCTAATAGTTTTTTTCATATTAACCTCCCATAATATTGACTTAATATAAATATTGGCTTGTTGTTCTATTACTGTTTTGCCGGCGCGCTCAAACAAAACAAATTTGTTTCTAATTAAATTGTAGGTTAAACAAATTTGAAAATATATAGCTGTTTTTTGATTTGATAAGCATAAATTTTATGCCTGACAGAGGGAAGTCTGGAATCCAGCATAACAGCTGGGTTTGGATAAATTATAATCATTTTTTTCACGCATAGTTGCTTTTTTTATTCTTTTTCCTTAAATCTGCCCGGAGTGGTTCCTTCATACCTTTTAAAGGCGCGGATCATTGTAAGGCTGCTGTAGTATCCAACCTTCTCGGCAATATCCTTTATATTCAGGCCCGGTACTTTCATTAATTCTTTAGCTTTATCAAGGCGCTTCTTATGGATATAGTCAAGTAAGCCAATGCCCATGTGCTTTTTAAAAATACGTGAAAGTGAAGACAAGTGTACGTCAAATTCTTGAGAAATAGTACCTGCACTTAATTCCTGTTCATAGTAATGCTTATCCAGGTAATTGACAACATCATTGAACCATTCAGGCGCCGTATTCATCTTCTTGTTTGTATGGTATTCATTAAGTTTTTCAAAAATGTAGTCCATTTGGTTTTGAAGTTCTGTGATATTTTTGCAACTAATAAGTTTGTTTACAGGTTCAATATCGTCCAACAGCTTTATATCTGCAGCTGTTTTCATCTCACCGATTGCATTAAGAATTGTATTAATCAATCCAAACATCTTAAATTTAGCTAATTGAAGAGATCCCTGCCCTTTTGTAAAATCCGATATGATAATTTCATTTACAATATTCCGGGCACCTTTAAAATCCTCGGCAATTATACAATTGTAGAACTGCCTTTCCCTTTCAGTATTATAATTTATATTAAAACTGCTGATACCCGTATTGCTGATGGAACTGTAGTTTACAACAGTATTTGCTTCTCCAACGAGATTAATATACTCAATGGCTTCAACAGCCTCAAAATAAGCTTTGGAAATACCTGCAGCAGAACTATGTATATTACTTATGCCTACAGACACAACTAATCCCATTTTTGACTCCAGAAAATCTTTTGATTTTTGAGCAATTTGTATCATTTCATCTTTAATTAGTATAGAATTATTAAATTCATCCACCCCAGAGACAAGGTTTACCATACAAGCCATCATTCCATCCACTTCAGCCATATACCCCAAATGTTTTTCACCTGTCAACTCTTCAACAATATTCCTGATAATAAAGAAAATTAGATTTACTGTATTTTCATCAGCCTCCACCATTTCTTCGAAAAAAAGCCTGCTATAATCTTCGACATTAAAAATCATAACCAGGAATTTGTCACTGGAAAATTTAATGCCATAAACTTCACTTGAATCATACACAGCAGAAAAATCTCTTATTCTTCCCTTTAAAAGCTTTGTGAGAAAATTATTGCGTATAGTTTCATTTTGCTGTTCAAGTCTGTTTTTAAACCTTTCTTTTTCATCCAAAAGATTTTTTAAAGCTTTTTCGAGGTAATGGAATTCATTTTTTTCTTCACCCTCGGATTTTCCCGAGTCACTCTTCAGGAGTTGGGTTATTTTTCTTATAGGGCTATAATTTTTTTTCGTTAGGAAGTAAGCAGTAAAACCTCCTATAACAAGACACAGCCCCAAATATATGTATATCATTATCTTGATGTACTGAACCTTTTGTAAAAATGTCCTTGAAGGAATAACAGAAACATACCTCCACTCATTTATGTCAGAAGGAGTATGGGTAATTATCAGATCTTCATTTTCGTAATTTTCATAGAATAAATTATCTGCTTCTTTCAATTTGTTATATTGTAGAAACCGAGGTAAGGTCTCGATTTTCTTATAACTTATATATTCATTATTTCTGTTTATAATAAAAAGCATTCCTTTTGAAGTCCAGGTAAGATTTTGCATAGACGCGTTAAGCTTTTCTCCATCCAGAAAAATCACAAGTGTCGCCATAGGGTTTTTCATATCTATTCCGGGAATCGCCTGAATAACTGCTATCTTGTTCATAGCTCTACCGTTGACAGTATTATTCTTCAAAACTTTATATTCTCTGTATTGAGCGACATTAACCAGTTTGAGCATTTCATCCTGGTTCATTCCAAAATCTCTTTCTCCGATTTCCGTAAATGAATTTTCCCTGAATACATTAGATGACGTCAGAAAAATATTGCTTTTTTTGAAATAGATGCATATACTGCTTATATTGGTATTGGATACTTCAAACTTATTTAAAAAACTTTGAATTTCAGTGATAGGATACATTTGTTCGGGCTGCAAAGGCGGCTCCATACTCATAAAAGCCTTGACGCGCTCACTGAGAAGTATTTCATTACTTATCCTGTCTATTTCCGTAAGCCTGCCATCCATAGACAGCTTAAACTGTCTCAAGGACGAATCATGAACTTTGTTAACTTCTTCATATATGATTTTTATCGATTGAAAGTAGGCAAATAATCCAATCAAAATTGGTATCACAAGTATCAGCACATAGGAAGCCATCCATGATAGGAAAGTCCTGTTTTTTTTAATATTCATTATGGTTTGCCTCCGGATAACAGCTGAAGTGTTATGCTTATTATATTTCAGAAGTATTTAGGTGTCAATATTTGGTCGAAGGCACGGCAGAGAAAAGATGTAAGCTCTACAAGACAACAAATTTCGAGCTTGATGTCGGTTTCAATTGAGCTTGATATCATATCAGGGTATCTAGTATTTACATGAAACAGACAAGCGTGGTATCCATTGACTAGATAAATCTGATATAATAGTTACCAATATGTGATTAAGAAGAAACGGTTGGGAGTAACAATGGATGGTATTCGAAACAAATACAGAATAATGCTTATTGTTATCTTGCTTATTATGGGTGTTTCCATAAGTGCTATCTTCTTTACGACTCTAAATAGAATAGAAGATACATATCAAGATTATGCTAAAGAAAGTATAATTGATTCTAAAAAAACATTTCTAAAAGATACTGTTAATAATGTAATTTTAGATATTGAACGAAAACAGGGTGAACAAACTGAGTATTATAAGAATTTGTCAGAGGCCATCGGAAAATTTCTCGATCAATATTACCGTTCCTCACCGGATATCTCTATTGACTTCTGTATCAAATACTTTGAAAGTGAAGAGAAAATAGCTGATTTTTATTTTATTATTATAGAAAAAGCAACTGACAGTATTGTATATTGCAATATCCCGCCAGATGTTGCTGTGGATCCTGTCCAAGCTTTGGAATCTACTGAAAATACGTTTCCTGTTTTCTCAAGAAAAAATTATGGAGAGTATGAACTAGTTTGGGGCGTAAACAAAGATGTTATTGACAACAGGGTTAAAATTCAGATGCATGACGAGATACATAACTATCGATTTTCAAATGACGCATATATCTGGGTAAATGAAGTTATAAATTATGAGGGCGGAGACAACTATGCCATCCGGCGTATTCATCCCAATCTGAAAGACACGGAGGGCATGTTTCTATCTACAAATATGACCGATATAAAAGGAAATCTCCCCTATCTGACCGAACTGGAAGGGGTAAAAAAGGGCGGCGAATTATTCTTCAATTATTTCTTTAAGAAAAATAACAGCGAAATCATATCGGAGAAAGTCACTTACGCAAAGCTGTATAAGGAATACAACTGGATCATTGCAATGGGTGTTCATTTGGATGATGTTCAGGCATATGTAGACCAAACCACAAGCCATAGCGAAAGAGATGTCAAAAAAATGCTGCTAAGTGTAGCAGCTCTGGTTCTTGTCTTAATATTATCAGCGTTTATTTTAGTATCAGTTTTAGAAAAATGGTATTACAAGAAGTCCACCAAATTACTTATTGAAGAGACACATAGAGACCCCCTGACTAATATATTTAATAGAAGAGCTGCTCAAAAACAACTCAATATAGTCTGGCAAAGCTTTATTTACACGGGTATTAATTCTACAATTATTATGATAGACATAGATGACTTTAAAAAAGTTAATGACAATTGCGGACATGATAAAGGCGACCTTATACTTATAAATACTGCCGAATCAATCAGTAAGTATATTCGAAGCACGGATATTTTGTGCAGGTGGGGCGGCGAAGAATTTCTTCTGATCTGTAACGGCTTAAAAGAAAACGATGTCATCCCGTTTACTGATAAACTCCGTCACACAGTTGCCGGAATTGAATATGACTTCAATAACAGTAAAACACAAATTACTGTTTCGATAGGAGTTTCCTGCTTTTCCGAATCTGATGTTGGTTATAACGAAGCTGTCAAACGTGCGGATATTGCTCTTTATAAGTCTAAAGACCAGGGTAAAAACCAGGTGAACATAGAATATTACTAA
>CAYQCA010000035.1:0-24871 GCA_964415835.1 uncultured Clostridium sp.
CTTTAATAAGGCCGCTGCCCAGATATTTCTCAATCCCTGCAATGGTTGCAGGAACAGTTTCGCGGAAATCAATGGCACTGAACTGTTTTCCGTACTTACTGTCAAACTTCCAGTCTCCTTTAAGACGCAGGGTGGCACCTACATTGACAGCAGCAAGATTGCCGACAACGGTTACCAGATCAGAAAAACCTCTGGACTTTATCTTAATCACACAAAAGCCATTTTCTTCATTTGCATATGTAATTCTTTCAACAACTCCGGTTATGTATTCCATATTTATACACTTTCTTACAAAGTCAATTACAACTTATATTATATCATTTATTTCAAAGTATTGATTTTCTCAATATAAATTTAAAACAGACTTGCGAAAAGCCCCGACTCTATTGAGAATCGAGGCTTTGTCACAGGAGCTAATACTTTTAATTTTAATATCTTCGTTATTTTCTCAGAACGCGGCCGGCACGAAAACCGGTGTGTTCGCCATGTTTAATAACGATCTGTCCGTTGATTATTACATAGTCGATTCCTTCCGGATACTGCACAGGATTGGTAAAATCGCCCTTGTCTATAATTGTATCACGATTAAATATGCAGATATCTGCATAATAGCCTTCCTTCAGCAAGCCTCTCTGCTTAAGTCCGAAGACCTCGGCAGGTTTACCGGTCATCTTGCGTACAGCTTCCTCAAGAGTGAGAGCCTTTTGCTCACGGACAAATCTGCCCAGCACACGTGGAAACGATCCATAGACACGTGGATGCGGTTTGCCGCCCAGCAGGCCATCCGTGCAGACATTCTGCTCGGGCATAGTCATGAAACGGGTAACATGTTCTTCCTTTCCATAATAGTCGTACATGCCTACGGCGTTTTCTTCCTCGTACAGAAGATCAAACACAGCATTATATGGATCTTTGCCCCTAAGCTCTCCGATCTGGACAAGATTCAAGCCGATTACGTCTTCATTCTTCTTATTCTTGACGCTGGTTACGAAAATTCCGTCCAGACCCGCAAAATCAATAAAGTTATCCCAGCCCGGAATGCCATTTTCGATATCATTTATCATCTTAAGTCGAAGTTCCGGGTCTTCCAGTCGCTTGAGAAGCTTGTCCGTGCCGCCGTCATGAACCCATGGTGGAAGAATGACACCCAGCATTGTACTTCCAGCAACATAAGGATATTGATCAAAAGATACACGTATGCCTTTTGCCTTAGCTTCATTAATCATTTCAATCTGGCGGTCAATTTTACCCCAGTTGGGCTTTCCGCAAACTTTAAAATGTGACCAGTGAACCTTGATGCCGCTCTGTCTGCCGATTTCAATCACTTCTTCCATTGAATTCAGAATATCGTCAGCTTCACTACGCTGATGTATAACGAAAACGCCATCATATTCTGCTGCAGCTTTGCATATCTCAACGACCTCGTTCATTCCGGAATATGCGCAGGGCATATAAATCAGACCGGTAGAAACGCCAAAAGCACCAGATTCCATTTCTCGGCGCGTAATATCCCGCATCTTTTGAAGCTCTTCGGCCGTGGGTTCTCTGTTATCCAATCCCATGGCTTCCATACGGATATTACCGTGGGGTACCAGATAACACTCGTTTAAACCGGGCTTTGCAGCTTCAATTGCGCGTAGATAGTCTTCGGTAGTGGCCAGGTTTTCCCAGTCAACATCGTCACTGTCTCCATCCAGTCCGGCAAGATTTTTTCTCCAGGGCTTTATATACTTTTTTGGTAATGGAACAAGAGAAATCCCATCCTGGCCTAAAAACTCAGTTGTAACACCCTGCATAACTTTCGGCAGAACTTCCGGATTAGTCAGAATTTGTACATCTGAGTGGCTGTGAGTATCAATAAAGCCTGGAGCAATTACGTGCCCTTCCGTGTCGATGACCATATCCGCCTGAACATCACCGAGTTTCCCTATGCCAATGATCTTGTCGTTCTCGATAAGTAAATCGCCAAAATAGCCGGGAGCGGCACTGCCATCGACAATAAAACCATTTTTAATCAATGTCTTCATGGATAAACCTCCTATATAACCATTGATAACGATAAGTATTATCCGATATCTTCGTTGAATTCAATTGCCTGACCAATCTTCTGGTCATACTTCTTAATGGTGAAATTCTTCATAAGGATGACATATATAATCGGTGCTGCGATCAGACCAATGAAGAATGCATATGTGCTGCTGATGAAGCTCAGCCCAAAACCGGCTGCCAGCGCAATTATTGCGCTCATATTGAAGCCATTATTATACTGATACTGACCACCAACAGTGTATAAATCATGCACGTTTAGCTTGCACTTTCTGACTATAAAGTAATCAGCCAGCAAAATACCCATGACAGGACCTAGCAGGATGGAAATATAGTTCTGAATGTCAACAAGGAAAGTGCCTGAGTTTTGAATCTTCCAAGGCTGAATAGCAATTGCAATCACACCGCAAATGATAGAAGCTGATTTAAAGTTAAGCTTTGGGAAGATACTGATTAAAACATAAGAAGGTGGCATCAGATTGCCTGCAGTGTTAGTTGACCACTGTGCAAACACAACTGCGATTAATGCCAGAACCAAGCCAACGTTGCTGTTAAAGAGCTTGACACAGATTGCATTCAGATCCCATTCACCGGTGGTGATACCAGCAGCCATACCGATAAGCATACACAGTACGCCTATCACCATCAAGCCGAAAAATTGACCTATCAGCGCGCGCTTGTTACGGGCAATTAACCCCTTCTTTTCATAATCAGGTACATGCTTAATTTGACGAGCCAGGTCGGAACCGTTCAAGGCCATAGTGATCCAACCGCCTGCGATACCGGAAATTGCATAAATTACAGACATATTACCCTTACCCTTTGTAGCCATGATATCCGGAATGGTAACACCGTAAGTATTTCCTATGGCAATTGCAATTGCAACAAACAGAACCGCCAGTGCAGGAATGGCAATCCAGTCAAACTTTGCCATAGCCTTCAGGCCGTACATCGCATTAACCACCTGGAACACAGCAAACGCGATAATCATTAGTGTTAAATTTCCAACTCCAAAAATAGTTTCCATCATATAGTTCAAGGCAGCAGCTCCAACCCAGGTTTGAAATCCGAACCAATACAGAGCCGGGACTGCACGCAGCAAGCCTGCTATTGAAGAACCCTTGTAACCGAAGGGAGCTCTGGCATATACTGCAAACGGAACTCCGTAGAGAGTGCCAATATCACCCATAAGAGCGGTCAGTGCAGTTACAATCCCGTAGCCGACAAGAATTACCAAAACCAGTGTCCATGCACCAAGTCCATCTCCACCATTATAGTACTGTGCACCAAGTGAAAAGGCTACTACATTTATAGTCATGCCTGCCCAGAGTATAAAATAGTCTGCCAGTGACATAGTCCTTCCGGACTCTACTGTCGGTATAAGTTCAGGGCTCCGTAAAGAAGCCGATCTTTTTGTGGAATCCATAATATTTCCTCCTAAAAATTTTTTAGATTTAAACCTCTAATCATTCAAGACCAAACTTTTCAAGGTACTTTGGATTGATTTTACGTTTAATAAACTGACCGGCTCCCTTTTCACCCTTGAATTCACCGTCTTCCACAATGACCTTGCCGCGTGCGATTGTCATAACCGGATAACCCTTTAGCTTGAAACCGTCATGCAGGCAATAGCTGATGTTGTTGTGAAGTACATCCTTGGAAAGCACGACTTCCTTCTCCATATCAACAATAACGATATCTGCATCAGAACCGGGAGCTATGATACCTTTTTGTGGATAGCAGCCATATATTTTTGCAACATTTGTACTGGTAAGTGCGCAAACCTGATTGATGGTCAGACGGCCTTTACTTGCTCCCTCTGAGAGCAGAATCGGCAAACGGATTTCAAGACCTGACATACCGTTTACAACTTTGGTAAAATCCTGAATATACTTTCCGTTTTCGTCCTTTTCAAGGAATGCAGCTTTTTCGTCTACGTCATAAGTACAGTCGTCAGAGCCGGTAACAGAAATAGTACCGTCCTGGAGGCCTCGCCATAAGTCTTCAGCATCCTTCGGAGTACGAAGTGGCGGAGAGCACAGGAACAGATAACCGTCTTCTCTTTCATAATTATCATCAAACAGTGTAAGATAGTGTGGACCTGTTTCTACATACACAGGCAAACCGGATGCGTGTGCTCGACGAGCTGCATCAAGAGCTTCCTCATTGGTCGTATGAACAACCATTACAGGGCAGCCGACATATTCAACGAGTCTGCATGCACGTTCAAAAGCAGCTGCTTCACACTTCTGTGGTTTGGTCTTTGAAAAATTGACCCAGCTAAGGTCACCGATTGACTTTACTTTTTCAATAGCATCTTCTGCCATAGTGTTGTCTTCACAATGCAACATAGGCAGACCGCCTACTTCTTTAGCCTTTTCAAAGACCTTCAGCATTGTTTCCTCATCAATCATGACGCCTTCCTTTTTATATGTCATAAACATTTTAAATGTAGGCACTCCATATTCCGCCAGCTGAGGGATTTCTTCCACCAATTCAGGAGGTGACTTGACAAACTTTCCATGAACGCTGAAATCTATAGCGGACTCCTCCATTTCCGCTCTACGTTCTTTTACTGCTTCAAAAACGGATTTACCTTGGAATACATTAGCAAAATCCATAAACATAGTTACACCACCAAATGCACCACTGATGCTTTGCTGATAGAAAGTGTTAGCGCCCAGGCAGCCCTGGAATGGGGCCATGCAGTGCATATGGGCTTCGATAACACCAGGCATAACATATTTGCCTGAGGCATCGATGGTTCTTACCGCTTCAGTAGCCTGATAAAATCCCAGGCCCACAATTTTGTCATCCTTTATTGCAATATCACAAGTCACACTGGATGACGGGGAAACAACGGTTCCGTTCTTAATAATAAGATCGTACATAATTTTTCTCCCTTCTCTTTTTGTTTGTTGAGATTGTTTGGTAAGCATCTATTTTAAGCCGTAAACATCATACGGCAAAATGCCATTACAGCATTTGCAGTAACCCTTTACTTATTGACATATATGCACTGACGGCACCATACAGTTGATCCAGCTCGATATACTCGTCGGTAATGTGCGCCAGATGTTCCCAGGATGGACCCAATCCAATGGTACGTATCTTTGCTTCACCGGCATAATGGCTTCCGTTGGTGCAAAAATGCCAGGTAGAGATTTGAGAATTCATATTGTCTTTGTGCAGCTCTTGTAAAGCAGCCTGTACAAAGTCATCATTTTCGTCATACAGCCAGGCCGGGAAGAATCTTTCTCCATCAATTATTTCGCCGGTATAACACTTTTCAGAGCCCCACGCATAGGATACCTTGGCATCTATATGATTATCCTTTTGATGCAATTCTTTTATAAGTTCCTGAATAGGAGCAAGTACACTTTCTTTTGTTTCGCCCACAAGTGTGCGGCGATCATAAGTGGCTCTGCAATATTGAGGCACAACAGACGCTCCAGGATATGGAGATGACTTAATATCAGTTAACTCCAGAATCCCTTTTCCGAGTATCGCGTGCTCAGTTACAGGCAGACTGTTTATTCCTTCAATTATTTTCATCATTTTATAAACTGCATTAACGCCCTTTTCAGGATTTGAAGAGTGTGCAGGCTGTCCGAAAGTCTCCACAACAATTTCAGCACGGCCTCTCTGACCAATTCTCAGGTCGAGATGTGAGGGTTCACATATAATAACAATGTCAGGCTGTACAATTGCACTTATTGATCGGGCACCAACACCTTCAAAACACTCTTCGTGACAGCTTCCCGCTACATAGATTTCACCGGCAAAATCGCGGTTGGTATCTTCAGAAAAGAATACCGCTGCACAGCATGCGGCTGATAAACCGCCTTTCATGTCTGTGGTTCCACGACCGTAAATGCGGCCGTTATCAATTTCAGCACCAAAAGGATTATGAGTCCAGACCTTTGGGTCAACTACTGGTACCTCATCCATATGGCCCTCAAATAAAATCTTTTTTCCTGGCCTCTTCCCCTTGATACAGCCAATGATATTACCATATTTATCTTTTTCAATGCTGTCGAAATTGTGTATAAGAAAAAAGTTTTCTAAAATACCGACAACACCCTGTTCTTCTCCAGACAATGACTTTGTTCTCACCAGTTCCTGACAAAGCTCACAGACTTTTGTTTGTCTTTCAGAATTCAACATAGAATGTAATCTCCTTTCTTACTCGTGTGGTTTTAGTTCTGCGATTGCTTCTATCTCACAAAGTACACCTTTTGGCAACTCTTTTACAGCCACACAGCTTCGTGCGGGTTTTGATACAAAGTATCGGGCATAAACCTCGTTAAAAGCGGCAAAATCATTCATGTCTGCTAAAAAACATGTGGTCTTAACAACATGTTCAAAACCTGTTCCTCCGGCTTCCAAAACAGCACCCACATTTTTACAGCTCTGTTCAGCCTGTGCGGTAATGCCAGGTTCTACTTTGCCGGATTCAGGCTCCACCGGGATTTGCCCGGAAGTATATACCATACCCCCGCTGATAAAGCCCTGCGAATAAGGGCCGATAGCACCTGGTGCTTTTGTAGTTTTGATTTCTTTCATTATGCAACGCTCCTTTTTGAATATTATCTGTCAATTTTGCTGGGATATTTGCCATCCCAGACAACCTCCCGGTAATTTTCCCGGTCGGTATCTCCCTCTGTGCTGAAGAAGAGCACCCGAGAGTTTTCGTTCAGCTGAAGCACTTCTTTTAGGTGCTTATACATGGGGTTTGTCATTATTTCGGCTACACAGCCAAATGCTGCCGCACCGCTTTCACCCGAGATTACGCGCTCATCACCCATAGTGGGATTTCCCAGGATACGCATTCCTTTTGCTGCCACATAATCCGGGCAGGAAATAAAGTGATCCGCATAGTTTTTCAGAACCTGCCAGGCAATGCTGCACGGCTCCCCACAAGCTAGTCCGGCCATGATTGTATCCATCTGTCCGGTAACAAAGTGCATCTCACCATCATTTGCCTGGGCAGTGCGGAACAAACAGTCTGCTTTGTCCGGCTCAACAATTGTGATGATGGGGCGATCCTTACCGTACAGTGAAGCAAAAAACCCTGTTATTGCTCCGGCCATGGATCCGACTCCCGCCTGCAGGAAAACGTGAGTGGGTTTTTCAGGTAATTGCCCATATACCTCATAGCCCAAGGTTCCATATCCTTGCATAATCCATCGGGGAATATCTTCATAGCCATCCCACGCAGTATCCTGTACCATAATCCAACCGTTTTCTTCAGCCTTGCGGTTGGCCAGACGAACAGCTCCGTCATAATTCAGATCGGTAATGGATGCATCGGCGCCCTCGGCACGGATATTTTCCAGGCGCTCACCGGATGAGCCCTTAGGCATATAGACAACAGAGTGTTGCTTAAGCTGGTTCGCTGTCCAAGCCACACCACGTCCGTGGTTACCATCTGTAGCAGTGACAAAAGTAAGCTCCCCAAGTTTAGCCCGAACCTCATGTGAAACCATCTTTTCATAAGGAAGCTCTCGAATGTCGGTACCCAGCTTGCAAGCAATATAGTTCCCGATTGCATAGCTGCCGCCCAAGACCTTGAATGCATTGAGTCCGAAACGGTAGGATTCGTCCTTGACATACGCAGTCCCAAGTCCCAATTCCCGGGCAGTATTTTTTAATTCCTTAAGCGGTGTTTTTTGATACATAGGGAAGCTTGAGTGAAAGCTATGTACCTTTTCAGCTTCCTTTAAACTAAGAAACGTCAGGTCATATATACCTTGTTTGTTACGCTGAAACGAAACAACTTTAATTTCTTCTTTCATCAAAGATATCTTCCTTTCATATGACTGGTTTAAAATTAATTTTTATTACAACTATATTAACTGCAATTTTCATGCCAACTTTTTTGTCGGAGCAAAAAAACAGAAAAAAATATGCGGTATATCCGAAAATATGCCGCATTTACCTAAAAATTATGAATAGAAAACTAAAAATCCGCAGCGATAACCTTTAATTAAACGCCACAGCTTTATTATCAAATTGAGAATTTTCTCAATTTGATAATAAAATTTCTCATTTTGATAATTCGTCCAGTTTTCGATATAAAGTTGCAAGCCCTATTCCTAAGCTTTTGGCAGCCATTTTTTTGCCGTTGGTGTTTTTTCCATATAGGCTGAGCGCCTTTTCTATTTCACGTCGTTCAACTTCAAGCAGCGGGATTACAGTTCCGTCGGCTGTATTTTTCTCTTCTCCTGTTGGTTCAGAGAGGTGCTGATTGTTATCAGTTCCTTGGACAGGCAAAAAGTCCTTGGGTAATGTGTCCGGCCTCAAAACGTCCTGGCCGTAGCACATATTTACCATGTATTCCACAGTGTTTTCCAACTCACGAACATTACCGTACCACGGGTACTCCAACAAGGCTTGCATGGTGTCCGGCGAAATTTCACGGTTTGGCTTGCCCAGCCGCTCCGCATACCGTTGTGCAAATAAATTAGCGAGGACAGAGATATCCTCGGGACGTTGGCGCAGAGGCAATATCTTGACTGGAATAACATTAAGCCTGTAATATAAGTCTTCACGGAATTTTCCATTTGCAATCATTGTCCTGAGGTCCTTATTCGTGGCAGCAATCACACGAACATCAATTGGAATCAGATGGTTTGAACCGATACGTGTTATTTGTCGCTCCTGCAGAACTCGTAGTAGCTTCGCCTGCAAATAAAGCGGCATATCACCAATCTCATCCAGAAAAATTATACCGTGGTTTGCCAGTTCAAATTTTCCTACGCGGCCGTTTGGATCAGCTCCCGTAAAGGCACCTTTTACATACCCGAACAGTTCAGCCTCCAGTAGACTTTCAGGTATAGCGGCACAATTTACCGCTACAAACCTCTGCTCTCTCCGGTCACCGGCACGCCAGATTGCAGTCGCTACAACCTCCTTACCGGTACCGCTTTCTCCGGTTATAAGCACAGTAGAGGTACTGTCCGCAATCTTTACAATTTCAGCACGCAGCGCAACCGTCTCTTTACTGCTGCCTACAACGATTCCCTCGCTTATGGCGGCAGTCATCGCATATAGTTTATTGTTCAGGTCACGGGTCAGAGTAAAAGAAAGAACCTCTGCATAAGCGTCTACCGCCTTGTACAGATAATTAACCTCTCCGAGTATGCGGTAAGTTTTCTTCCCAACAGCCAACATATATTCATTTTTCCCGTTGAGCTTATCACCGGTGGGAGATAATGCAACCTGCATACCTTCCAGCGATTTAAGCATAAGCTGCTGCTTGGCAGCACGGTTTGCCATGGTGACAGTGTTCTCGCGGCTTATGATTATAACTCCCTCTTCTATATTGTTAATTGTAAAGGCAAGCGCAGAGAGCATTGATTCCTTTTGCTTCTGATCTATACGTTCAATGGCCTTAGCCGCAATAAAGCTTGCGATCTGTTCAATCAATCCGAGATATGTCTCTTCATCCTGAAGAATAGTATTGCGCTGCTGCGCATTGGAACCAACCAGTCCTATGACACCTATTATTTGATCGCATGCGCAGATCGGCATGGCAATCTCTATCTCTTCGGCACAGCTGTCACGCTTGGGACAACTGTTACAGATCTGTTCATGTCCGGGAGAGTAGATCACCTGAAGCTTGCCGGTTTTCAACACATGCCGGTAGGTATAGCCCTCATGGGACATGTCTTCGTTTATATGGTCAGCGAACATACCGGTACCGGCAACCCTAAACAGATCGATATCCACGACCTCTACATCCACCTTTGATACCTTTGCCATGATTTCTGTATATTTCTTGACTGTTTCTTGTATTTCAAGCAAAATACCTGCCATCTTGTTACCTCCTATCCATCTAGTTGAACTGTTTCCGTGCAGAGGCGCAAGGTATGCCGAGCTCCTCCCGATACTTTGCTACTGTGCGGCGTGAGATGACAGCAGTCCGCTTCCCCAACTGCTCACAAAGCTTCTGATCTGAGAGCGGGTGCTCTTTGTCTTCACCTGCAACCAGCTCATTGATAAGGGCTTTGACAGCATCGGCGGAGGTACACAATTCCTCCTCGCCGGGCTGCGACGTTTTTTTGCCCAGACCTCTTGAAAAGAAGTAGCTGAGAGGAAATACGCCCTTGCTGCACCGAAGATACTTGTCCCGTATGGCTCGGCTTATGGTTGACTCGTGTACCATAAGCTGCCGGGCGACATCACCCAAGGTCATAGGAACAAGGTGCCCATCCCGCTTGTGGAAGAACTCCTCCTGCAGCCGGACAATACACTCTGCACAAGCAGCAATTGTGCTGCGCCGCTGTTCAATGCTCCTGATCACCCAATTTGCCTGGCGCATTTTGTTAGTCAGGTAGTCCTTGAGCTGGCCGTCGTCTGTTGCATTTACAAGATTGCGGTAATAGCTGCTGAAGGTAATAGTAGGAAAGCAATAGTCCTCGGTAGATATTTCAAAGTGATCCTGCACCTTGACCACGTTAATATCAGGTGTGATATACATGATATCATCTCGTGCAGCAAAGCCTGTTCCGGGCTTCGGATTGAGAGTACGGATACGTTCGCAGGCGGCACGCACCTCATTTTGGCCGATCTTTAACTCTTTGGCAAGAAGTGCATACCTGTTCCTTGCGAGAGCATCAAGATAATCACTCGCAATACGTATTGCGAGTGGATCCACTTTTTCCATACGTTGAAGCTGAAGACAGAGACACTCACTCAGGTTTCTTGCTGCGATACCGGCCGGTTCCAGCGACTGAACATAGGTGAGGGCCTGAATGGCAGTCTCCTCTGAGCAGCCCACAAATCTGGCCACCATTTCCGGACCATCCTCAAAATAGCCTGTCGGGGTGAGGCTCTCAATGATGAAAAAAGCGGCGTTCCTGAGTTCCGGCTCCATTTCACAGATCTGGAGTTGGGAAGTCAGGAAGCTGTAGAGGTCTTCTCCCGTACGAGCCTCTCCCCGGTAATTATCTACCGGGTCCCTGTCTTCGTCCGGGTCGTTTGATTGGTAATAACTGTTTTTTTCATCCGCAGACTCCATCCACTCTAGCTTGCGGCTTAAATCGCCAAACTCGTCCTTTACCTCTATTTGTTCTTTTATTTCAACGGTGGGATTTTCCTGTACCAGTTCCCTTATATACTTAAGCAGTTCCTGGGTACCCATCTGCAGAATTTTCATAGACTGTACCATCTGTGGGGATAAGTTTTGTGTATGTTTGAGATTGATATTAAATTCCATTAAAATCTAATCATCTCCTGCTATGGTTTTGTACATTATAACATGGGTGCCACAAATCTTCAACCCAGCACCAAATGCCAGTTCCAGCCTAAAATCTTAAAAAATGACAATTGAAATTATGTCTCGTCACAAAATTCCTTCCTGGTGGTTCATTGAAAATCCATCTCGTACGACGTCACTCATATCTAGTGCATTATCTTTTATTTCAATATTTTTAAGTTTTTTAACTGCCCCATAAGGGTTTGTTAACGACAGCTTATCACCTCTACCTGAAATAACCCATAAAACCTTATATCCCATAGGTTTTGCATGAAGTTGGTCTTCACCTTTTCCATCAGTAAAATACACTAACAAATTAAGTTTATTGTAATTAGCATACTCAAAAACAGGAGTAAATTTAGTTCCTCCTCCGGTATTAATTCTATTTTTTATATCCTTAACCGATTTGACTTTATACACCCGTCTGATTTCATCATCACATTCTATTATGGTAATCTCATGATTATAATTTTTTACTATATGGAGTACTTCCTTAATCGCTTGTTTAAATTCTTCATTATCTATGCTTCCACTTATGTCCAGTGCAACAGCAATTTCTGCTTTATGGTTTCTTAGTTCACCCCTTAAATCCAACCTATCCGGCTGTCTTCTGTTTCGTCTAGTTATAGTCTTCTTTTTATTACTTTCAACAGTTCCCATAATCCTATGAAGATATATGTTCCAAGGTAATTCACCTTTACTGTTTTTAAGTGATGCTATCATACTTTGCAGATGAGCCGGGATTTTACCCTTCCGGGAATTATCAATAATCTTCTCAGTAAATTCCCCAAGCGTTTTTTCATCAATATCACTGGAATCTTCCCAACTGTCATGAGTTTTTTGGGGACTAAAATCAGTTTCTATATTTTCATCTTTCCTACTATCCTTCTCTGCTCCATCTTCATCTTCCTCCAGTAAATCCAGAGCATTCTGGAGCTTTTCCGCATAATATTCAAATGTCTTATATGGCTCCAGTTTTAACGAATAAATTAGGTTTACCCGTTCTAAAGTAGTAGCATACGGCGGCAGATAATCCAAATATTTATTTACTACTACATCCATTGCCATATTAATAGCTAATGTGCTATAGCTGCCCTTAACTTCTTTTGCTCTTATTAAATGCATGGATAATATATGGAGTATTTCGTGCTTAATTGTACTTTCCATTTGTTCTATACCAAGAGTTAAAAAAATTATTGGATTAAAGTAAATTACATATTTAGCCTCTTTAAAATTTACAGCAGTTGGACTGCTTATATCAAATTTAATTTCTTTTGACATTTGAATAAGAAAATATCCATAGAAATTATCTTCGTCCTCCATAAGACTTAGATTGACTTTATCTACAAGTCTAAAGAACTCCTTTTTAAAGTCTTCTTTTATATCTATCTTGGATTCTTTATCTTTATCCTTTAAAAAAATATTAATTATTTCTTTTGATCTTTCATAAAGTCTTTCCGCCTGCTCTTCAAAATAGGTTTTCATGTATTAACCCCTTATCAAACTATAGGCTTTAAAATATGACTCTACAAAGGCTTCATTTTCTATAGCGACTTTGTAAACTTCCGTATAGCTATTCTTAATATCCCTCATGATCCCTATCATTAAGTCTACCGGGTATATTTTCAGAAACTCAATTAATCTATTAATAAAATAACTTGAGTCATCACAATTTTTTATATTAAATTCCAAGCCTTTTAATATATTCTTAGCGGAGAGATAGAGCCTTGTATGACTTTCGTTTTTTAACCTTTCTATAGTAGCTTCATGAAGATAATCTCCTGAAAAAACATCTTCATATGTTATCAGCGGACTATGATTTGATTCAACAAAGCTGATAAACTCTTCTGCAATAAGTTTGCCCACATTTCCCTTTATAACATTTCGAAGCACGGACCTTGGTATGGACGCTTTTTTCTCCTTATAAATTTTATAAATCTTAGAAATTCTTTCATAGCTTCTTGGGGTTGCTCTTATATCATCGTCGTTTATTTTATGCAAATATTCCGGGAAGGTTGAGATAAACTCTATAACCTTTTGATCAATTCCTTCAGCTACCGCCCAATCTAACCACTGTATGTAATCCGGCTCCATGTTCAGCCATACAAATCTATTCTCCTGAGCTGCATCCATATCCACGACCTGATAATCAAAATCCGAACCATATTTACTTGAAGGATTCATAGCTGCTAATATTTTTACATCTTCATGCAGCTTATATCCGTTAATTTCTCTATTTAAAATTAAATTCATAAGCTCTTGTTGTACTGTATGTTCACAACGGTTTATCTCGTCTATAAATAAAAGAACTATTTTCCCTTTAGATATTTCTTCATCAATTTCTCTTAATTTGGTATGAACCGCATATACCGTAGTTTTTTTTTCTACCTTATCTCCTTTATTATCAACTCCTGCATAAGATTCTATGGTTGGAAGACCACCTATTTCACCCTCTTTAAGGAGATTTCCATCAATAACAATTAAACTCCAATCATTTTGTGCTGCAATTTCCCTGGCTAAAGCTGTTTTTCCAATTCCACTTTCACCGACTATTAAAGGTACCTCCCCGGTAGATAGTACTATTTCAGCACTTTTTAATGTATCTGTAAAATTCATTTTATTTATCTCCTATATCTTCAGTTTCTCATCTACTGCTATTTTTTTTGCCTTTTTACTTCCATATTTATAAATGAACATAATCTTATCTATTGACATAATGTCACTGTTTTTATCTATAGTGCTGTAATTTAAATAATCTCTAACATATTTTTCTTCAACATCTTCCTTTGATAGTACTTCCTTTAAGACTTCTTCCAATTCAGCTTTAGTTATTTCTCTCATAACATACTTAATTACTAAGAAATTTACTTTCAAAAATTCTAAAAGTTTATTCTTGTCTAAATTTTTTAAAAAGTTAAAAGCCCGCTCATTATTCTTTATAGCTATAAGCTCTGCATTATGTGTAGGTGATTCAATATATCTTAATGCCTCATAACTTATTTTTACAGCCTCTTCCTGGACACTGCCGCTCGGCTCTTTTATATACTTTATTGAATCGTAATTTTTTCTTACGGCTGATAACTGTAATTCTTCACTTGGATTCTTAATATATTTAATAGCCCATCCGGCTTGATTTATAGCTAATTTTATAACTTTATCCGTAGGATTTTTTATATATTCCAGGTTAGTCCAACCATCATTTATAGCTTTTATCATCATGTCTTCTGTAGGATCATTTATAAACTTTATTGCCCTGGCATTGTTCTCTAAGGCTACTTCCTGCATCTCTCCGGTTGGATTATCTATATATTCCAGCAGAAGTCCATTCTTTTCAAGAGCCAAAAACTTCATCTCATCTGTAGGATTATCTATCTTTGCTATAGCAAAAGGATTGATCTTCAACATTTCAATAAGCTTTAATTTTTCCATAATAACCTCCATGCTAACCTTGAACAGAATAATTATACCACTATATAAATGCTACTAAAACAGTAGTTAGACTTTTTTCCGTAGCATACCAATTACAAGTATAACTACCGGTAAAACAAAGCCTAAAATTATATTGCCGGGAATTATCAGACTGTTTGACAATTTCTCCAATTCGAAAACTGAGTTGACAAGGTACATTGATAAAAAATAAATTAGAATTATAAAAATGTTCATCAAGGGTTTCTCATCAGAAAGCTTAAATAATGATCTCATTAACCGTAGCGCGAGTAAAATAAAGAAGCTGATCAGCACAAAGTCCGATACAACCCAAAGCGCTACAACAACCGAATCAATTTTTTCCAACGTATTAAACAAAGATATTTGCTTTACTGCTATCAGAAATGGCAATTGGGACCTCGCTATCACGTTATGGCTGAAAGTACCAACAGTGATAATAATAAGGCTAATTTGGCTAATTAATAGATACAATGCAGTCTGTATGCCAATTTTCGTTATTTTCTCTTTATTGTTGATATAATCCCCTAATATAAAAAAAAATGTGAAATATGCCATAATTCCAGATGTTCCTACACTTGCACTAATAACCGGAATAATACTTCTATATGTTATGGGAGTAAGAAATTCAGCTTTAATATATGGAAGTAGTAAAAAGGATATAATCGTAAAAGTTATAACAAGGAACGGGAGAATAATCTCATTCATCCTCGCCAAGGTTACGAGTCCATAGCGCAATACATAAATCACCACAATCAACATTGATATAAGAAATATACTGAGGCTTGTATTTGGGTAAACGGAAGCTACCAGTCTTATACCAAAATATCTTAAATACAACGATATAAGCAGTGTTATCCATACAAGGTGGACAAGGACTAGAACTTTGCCCAGAAATTTTCCGGCAATGTTAGAGTATATCTGCATTAAAGATAAGTTAGCATAGTTTTTATATAATTTGTTTAATACTAATGAAATCAAAACAAACATTATTACTGCAACAATTGGTGCGAGCCAGGCTGCCTCGTTTGCCTTCCTGGCTGAATAAACTGGTATAATCCTTATAGCCGGAGAAAAAACAATAGTCAAAAATAAAAATACTGCCTGTCTGATGGAAATTTTTTTACTATCTGATAGCATCGTGGCCTCCTTTTATTAAAACTGTCTGTCAATAAGCCTTAGCAATTGCTGCGCAAGGCTCTCCCTATACGGATTTCCAGTATAGAACAATCCTAACCCTAAAGTAAGTACTGCCATCACAGCAAATACAACTATTTCTTTCGTTTGCCTCTTCTTAACCATTCCCCGGATTTCGAAAAAACTAACAACAAGTACCAGGGTAAGTAAAGGCAGCATCATTTTTCACCTTCTTCCAGCGCATTGGGTTTTTCAATATCATATGTTCTTTTAATCCTTGAAGCTACAAATACATTAAACCTGACTTTTGGGAACTCGTTTCTCCACTTTCGTTTATACACATCCTCCCAGACTATCGGATACTTATGATAAATTTCTTTACCGGCACCAAAGAAGTCCAATCCTATTTCCTGCTGTGAATACTTTATTACTTTACATATTTCATCTTGCACAACTTTTTCCTGCTCTTTTTCTAAATATCCGATTGTATTACTGTTAAAAATATCTTCAGGATACTTTATCTCTCCAATATTACTCGACATACGAACCTGAACATTAACAACCAATTTCCCATCCTTAATTTCAGGTTTCAATTTTGTTTTAGATTCAATTATTTCTAAAGAAATATCATTTCCCGCCGGGCTTTTTACGGTAATAATTCCAAAATGTATTTTGTTTCGTAGATAATTTAAACCCCTGCCCATTTCATCACCAAGAAAGCTCGTCAATTTATCCCCATCAAAAATAGCAAACCCTGCCATTTTAATGTCACATAAAGGTAAATCCTCCTTCTTCCCCTTTGATACTTTGACCATCTCAATACAGGGCAGATAGAGCGACAGGTACTTAATATCAAGTATATACATTACTTCAATCAGGTTTACCTGGTTTGTGACCGACAGTTGATCTATATTATTAAAAAGTCCTCCCAGTCTGTCAAAAACAAATTTGCTTTCACTACCGGCCATTTCCATAAGGTCTTCAGCTCGATTACCTTTTAAGATAAAAACTTTGAGGTTCAATCTTATTTCATGATCTCTGCTGAAAAAATCCAAATATTTATTAATCCCATCTTTAGCTGCCTCTTCCCCGATAATGATATACTCAAGATGTCCGAGAAAAGGCCTTTTGTCTAGATATGTGGCGAAGTTGCGTACTGCTTCAAATATTGTTTTACCCTCGGAAACTATCTTTGTTGAGCTTTTTTCTTCCGACTTACCGGCACCTCCGGATTTTACCCTTTCTGCTGAAAGAGTGAGTCTTACATATCCTTCTTTTGATGGAGATGTATCAATAGCCAAAGCTCTAACAAATTCAAGGTCATTAATTTCAATTCTGCCTTTTATGATACTTTCGCATCCTGTAGAAGTTGTCAGAATTATAAAGGTAATTAATAATATTATTACTTTTCGTATAACAACAACCTCCTAATCTACACGATCCTTATTTGTCGTTTTTAAATTGACCGGTCTCTTGGACATAAAAGAAAAAGGCAGCCGCACTAAGGTATCCTGCATCTGTTTGTTTTCATCAGCAACAAAGGGGGAAAGATAAGGCACACCATAAACCTCCATCTTTGAAAGATGGAGCAATAATACAATACCTCCGATACTTAACCCATAGAGTCCAATAATACTGGTAATAATTACAAAAATAAACCGCCATAATCTCAGAGCATTTGAAAAATCCTGATTTGGCATGGTAAAGCTTGCAATAGCAGTCATGGCTATAACTACAACCACAGCAGGCGAAACAAGTCTGGCCTCAACAGCTGCCTGGCCCACCACTAATGCGCCAACTATAGATATAGCTTGACCGATGTTCTTGGGTAGCCTAAGTCCAGCCTCAACCAGAACCTCAAAAGAAATAAGCATAATTGCAACTTCTATGAATGTTGGAAACGGTACTCCCTCCTTAGAAGCAGTTATAGACAAGGCAAGCTTGGTGGGAATCATTTCCTGATGAAAAGTAGTTACGGCAATATAAAATCCTGGCAAAAACAGGGTTTCCAGCATCAGTACAAATCGCAGGAATCTTAAAACCGAGCTTATGATAAAGTTTTGCGAGTAATCTTCAGGACCCTGAAGAAACTGGTTCAATGACCCCGGTACAATAAATGCAACCGGGAATCCATCAATTACAATGCCCACACGCCCTTCTATAATACTTGCACAGAATTTATCAGGCCTTTCCGTAAATAAAATCTGAGGGAAGGGTGAATATTTATTGTCAATAATGTTTTCTTCAATAATTCCTGTAGTAAGTACGCCGTCTACGTTTATTTTATCAAGTCTTTTTTTCAGTTCTTCTACAATATGTCTGTTTGCAGTCCTGTTCAGATAAACTATTGCAACCTTTGTTAAAGACTGTTTTCCGACTTTGCTCTCTTCCACTATTAGGTTATGAGACTTGATTTTTCTTCTTATTGTGGCAGTATTTGTCCTCAGCACCTCAACAAAAGCATCCTTGGCTCCTTTCTGCACATTCTCTCCTGTTGGCTCAGAAATACTTCTCTTTTCGAAGCCTTTCACATCAAATACGATAGCTTTATTTGCCTGATTAAATATCAGGGCTACCGAACCATCCATTATGTCATAAACACATTCTGAAAGCATTACCCGGGTTCTCTGTGAAGCGTGATGCACTGTTCCATGTTCTATATAGTCAATTATCTCTTCTATACTACCTTTACCTAATCGTACTTCCTGAGTCAAAGGCTTTAGAATAAATTGATCTACAGCGGTAACATCAATAAGCCCATCAATATATATCATAGTGACAGGCAAATCCTTTTTGCCGTTTATATAAATATCGTGGAATACTACATCGCTGCTATGCTGTATCAGGCTTAATATATTTGAGGATGTAAGCTCAAGATTCTGGCTTTCAAGCTTATCGGTAAATATCGGTTGTTGTGAGTTGTTTTTTCTTTTATTACGCCGGAATAGCATAAATCACCTCCTGGTTTTTTTATTGTTCGCCAGTGAGGTGATTTATATGTGATACAAATTTTGAGAATTATTTTTCGATTGTAGTAGTGTGGGACATTTTCTTTCCTCCCTATATTACCGCTGATATCCTTAGTGCCTTAAGCATAATGGTAGCAGCCTCTGCTCTTGTGATGTTATTCCGAGGCTTGAGTTTTCCTCCACTACCCACTAACAGCTTATGTTTAATTAAATAAGCGGTATCCTTTCGAGACCATCCGGCAAATTCATCTCCATCATCGAAACGCTTCAATTCACTCTGAATTTCTGCCTCCGTTATTTTGATACTAGTGCCAAGCATACTCATCGCCTTTGAAATCATTACTATGCTCTCTTCCCGTGTTATTTTCTGCATCGGCCTGAAGGTATTATCGTTGTAGCCTGAAACAATTCCATACTCCCTGGCGGCATTGACCGCTTCACTGTACCATTTGCCTTCCTCTACATCGGCGAATTTTTCACTATTACCTGATGCTTTTAAACCGAGCGCTCCAACAATTATTGCAGCCAGCTCCGCACGGGTCAAATCATTATTGGGCTTAAAAATCCCTTTTCCTATGCCACTAACAATTAATCTTGAACCCATTTCATTTACAAATTCTCTGGACCAATGGTCGGAAACATCTTTAAATTCAACCTTGTTTTCTATTATAGTATAGATTCCATTTGTAAATCTTGTTATCTGAACATACTTTGTGCCGTTAATCTCTATTATTTTAGTTGCAGCATGACGGACAGTTCCATTCTTTTCAACGGTTATAGCAGTGGTAATATTATCGGGATCTACTCCCTCAGGAATAGGTATAAGACTTTTAACAGGTGCAGTAAATCTATCAACTTCAATTATTCTTCCCCCATAGCTACACTCTATTGAAAATTCTACAGGTGGAACAACGATTTGGAACTCACCATTTCGAGCAGATTTTTCTACCATTTTAATGTTATCATTATCAGCCGATGAAATTTTTATGCTTACTTCTATATCTTTAAGAGCAGTATTTTCACCAAAACTGTCTGCAATCCGGTCAATGTTGAAAAGCTCTGCAGGTACACTGTAGATTGCCAATCCGGTGTTGACCTCCAGGACAGCTTCCCTCAATTCCATGTTCTTAACAGTTTGCCCTGTAATTCCACTGAATTTACAGTTTTCTGTACTCTCAACTATAATAGAAACTATAGCTTTTTCTTTTTCCTGTTTCAATTTTTCATTTAATAATTTATCATCTACAATTATGGGAATCACGTTGTTTTCAGCATCTTTCCTCCCGGTAGTATTTACAATCGGCTGCTCCACATTGTTAATGGTTCCTTTAACAATAATATTTCCATCTACTCCAGTGCCAGTGTTTCCTCCTGTACCTGTTTCATTCCCGATTTCACCTGGATTGCCTCCTGGATTGCCCCCTGGATTACCTCCGGGATTTCCTCCGGATGATGCTGCAATTGTCTTAAAGCTGATATCACAGCTCTCTTTGATTGAATTTCCCATAAGATCAGACACAGCTCCTGCCGGAACAGAAATAGTTATATCTGTTGAATTTGCAAGGCCTGAGACAGATAAAATAAGTTTTTTACCTTCCAGCTTGCTGGTAAAGGTTATTGCATTTGCTCCTTGGCTGATTTTGATATTATTGAAGCTGCTCCCCTTCTTCAGTATTTCATCAAAGGTGTATACTATTTGTGTATCCGTTGGAACATCCTGCGCACCGGATAAAGGCGAAGTGCTTTGTAATACAGGTGGTGCTGTATCAGGTGCTATTGCAGTAGTAAATTGGAATACAACATCAGTAGCTGTTGCATTTTCATTAAGATCCTTTATTGCTCCCGCAGGCACTATTACTTTATATTCTGATACGTATTTCAAAACCGAATCAGGGGTGACAGTCACAATTTTTCCACTAATGCTCACATCTGCATTAATGGCTTTTTCAGTTGTACCAGACAATTCATATACGTTAATTTTCCCATAATTTGTTCCAGCCATAATTGCTTCATCATAGTATATAAAAATCTTTGAATTAACAAGCACTCCTTCGGCTTTATCAGAAGGAGCTGTCTCAATGACCTGAGGGTAGCTGGAATCAGCAGGTTTACCGGTATTAAACGTAAATTCGCTATTTTCAACCAGTGGATTTCCTGCCATGTCCTTGACCGCACCTGAAGGAATTATTATTTTATATTGCTTGTTTATTTCAAGATTCTTTTCAGTAGTAACAGTTAATGTGTCCCGCTGAGCATCTACAGTAAAGGAAATTGGTGTTCCCTGGAAATCAGTTAATTTTATTTCACTGATTTTTTCACCAGTTAAAATAATTTCGTCAAATTTTACAGTAACACAAGCATCTGTCAGTGCACCTTCGTTACCCTGCCCCGGTAAAACGCTGACAATAGCAGGGGCTGTTACATCCGGTCCATTTTCAATGGAAAATTCAAATGAAAATTCGGATAGAAGTGCATTGCCTGATAAATCATTTATTGAGCCTGCAGGCAGTGTTACTTTACAGCTGGCATTGAAAGGTAGCGCTGCTATAGGTGTTAAAATTAATTCAGAAGCGTAATATTTGATATTAAAGTCCACAGCTTTATCGTTTGCGGTTAATCTGATCTCTCCTACCTTTGCTCCTGGACCAATACTTTCGCTGAAATTAATAATAACTGCTGCTTGTGACGGGAAATCCGTTGTTCCGTTTTCCGGCAGGACAGAAATAACTGAAGGCAAAATAGTATCGGGTTCGGCATAGGTTATAAACTTTAATGAGTATGGCAGCGCTGTCTTATTTTCTTTTTTATCAGCTACTGCACCAACAGGAATATCAACTTTGTATATTGTGTCATATTCAAGTGGTTCAGAAGGCTTAATAATAAGCTTTGAGTACTCAATTGTCTTTGAGATGCCAATATCAATATCTCCCTCAACACCGCTTGTTACCAATCTGATATCATCATATTTATCTGTAGAAAAAATTAATTCGTTAAACTCCAAAGTAATTTCCGGCTCTAGAGTTACTCCAGCCTTGTATTGAGAAGGCACGGTTTTTGAAACTACAGGAGGTCTTGTATCTGTCCTGACAACAAAGTCCTCTTCAGCTTCAGCCTTTCTGCAAACCACCTTTAAGCGATGAATATTCTCACTTAATCCTGAAATCGGCAACTCAAAGCTGTAAGAACCTTCACCCAGTTCAGACACTGTAATATTCTCTTGTATAGCTTCTTCAACTGTCACAATGAATTCGCCCTCCACAAGACCGGTTTTCCCCATACCGCTTTCATCCCTGACCTCAGCTATAAATACAGCCTTACCCTCAACAGGGTCAATATCCCTTTCCTGCATCTGAATACTGAGGCTTAATCCCGTTAAAGGAATAACCGAAAAATGCGATGCCAAAAGTGCTTCACCCTTCAGTGATACAGTAAAATCTTTATTACCCAGTTCCCAGCCTGTTGTATCAATTGTGAATGCTGCCTGATTTTCTCCGGTGATTAAGCTTAAGGGCTTAACTCCTGATTTAATAACAAGACCGGAAGAATCCCTTACCATCCATTCCATTTCAAGAGTCTGGTCGGAACCCGAATTGATTTTTACGTTTACCGGTACAGCTATCGCTCCTGCTTCAACAGCTGACCCACCGTTTGTTACCACCTCAGTAATATCGGTGTTACCTTCAGGTGCACTGTAATCCACCTTCAGGTCAATGCTCTCATACAATGTAACCTGCTTTGTTTGAGGATTGTATTGTATTGGAGTTAGCATGATATTCAAGTGTACTCCGTCCGCTCCTTCTTCCTGATTCCATGAATATATTTGGGCAGGGTAGGGATTTGAAAGTTCCATACTCCCCTCAATTGTCCCAAGAGTTTTGTTTACAGGATTTAGAGTTTGTAAATCAACAGGTTCGTCTAATAGCCTCATAGTCTGGTTTTCTAGAGCTACCCCATTCACTGTGGAGCCTTTCGGTAGAACATAGGTTTTTGAAATCACCGGCAGCATCGGTGCAAAGCTTGTTTTGGTATAGTTTTGGCTGTTTGGTATTTCAAATCTCACCTTACCCTGTTCATCAACAGTTTGTTTAAATACCGGAACATCAACAGAAACGTCCATACTGCGCTGTACACTCGCATTGGCAGCTGTTGCAAACATCTTACCGGTTTTTAACAAGTTACTGTCAAGTCGTATCGCCTTCACATTTTCAAGTGCAGCCAGCTCTTCCCCGCTTGTCACTGTTTTTTGAGTAGTCAGCCCATAGTATATTGTTCCATAAGCTGCGTATATACTATCCTTATTTGATGTATAACCGTAGTCAGTTCTATAGTCCCAGTAAGCGTTTACCAACCTCTGACCTACTGTTCCGCCCCCAAAGTTTAATAGTGCGTTCAGAAATTTGCTCTCTAAAAGGTCATGCGCAATTACAGCACCATTTGCCCCCAGGCCATATGTACTTGGAGCTATATACCCCACCTGTTTACTGATTATTTGATTTACCATCGCCTTATCATAAGGATTATACGATTCACCGGGTCGAAGCTTATTGTTATGGGATACCGAATAACCCGAATGGCAGCCGGCATTAATAAAAATATGTCCGGGAGAGGGTTTCATATTCTGGAAGGTAAAAGAGTTAATTACAGGAAACCCTTGTGTCATCTCTATATCATGTCTTGCGTGGCTCCAAAGCATGGTTATACTTGAAGCTTCAATTGCTCCCTTCACCATATCCCCATTCCAATCTCGTAACGTCCCATCGTACCAATAATAGTAGCCGTCTTTATATGGTGGGGTTATCATTCCTGACGATTTTTTATATTTTGTTTTCAGAACAGGTATTACAGCATTTTTTATACTCTGCGGGAAGTTTACACCATCAGGACTATCTTTTAAATCATTATCCAGCCCGAAAACAAGCGCCTTACTTTGTTCAGGAATTAAATTTACCGGTTTTTCAAAGCCATTTATCATATTTATCAGCGTCACAGGACTATCCGCAAAAATTCTTCCAACTCCTGCATCGGGGACTGGAAAATCCACTGTATCCGGATTTGTATTATTATAGCTCCCATAAACTATATCAGTCATTATGTAAGGGGTTTTTGTGTCCTTCAACGTAGGATTACCATAGTATTTACCCTCTAAATCATCCGGAACATAGCTTGACTCGTATGGTAGTTTTGTATCGCTGTCAAAAGACTTATCATTTTTCCGATAGAAAGGAATAACCTCATCATCACCTATTATAGCAACATGATTAAATCTCGAAATATCAGATATACTTTTAATTAATGCGTCTATTGATTCTGCCATTCCACTTGCATCAGACTCATATATAAAGTCTGAATAATCTTCTGTCCAACCATTATCTGTTGATATTTCCTTGTATGGGTCAGCGATTATTCCTTTATGGTCTTGAGCATATTTTTTGATTCTTTCCATTAAATCATAAAAATCAGGTTTTCTGTTGGAATTCTTATCATCTTCTGCAGTCATGCCGGTATCAATAAACTCTTTGTACAGCTTTTTATAATCAGTCAATACCACCAGGTCAGGGTCACTTATTACGTCGACAGTTTCAGAATCCTCCTTTATTCCATCTACATACAATTCAATTTGTACAGATGTGGTACCCTTTACTTTATAGCTGCCGGTGTAAACTCCATCCTGATATTCAAAATCATCATCCTTTGCAGAATCAAAAACATCATACAGCTGAACAACGGTTTCATCTTCACCTTCAATTATTTTGGCCCTGACATCAACATTCCCTGTCTTGTCAAGCTTTCCATCTTTAAGATAAACAGGGCTGTATAGATAAATTGTACCTTTTTTAAGAACATTTAAGGCAGATACACCCAACGATGCTCTATCTGTGGCCAGCTCAAAAAGGCAGACATCCATTCCATTCTGGTTTTTAGAGCCTGCGAAAACCATAGACCCGCTGCCGCTTATTGCCACACCCTTGACAAAGCTGTTTTCGGTATTTAAATCCTTTCCCCAGAGCTTTTT
>CAYQCA010000036.1:0-24614 GCA_964415835.1 uncultured Clostridium sp.
TATGTAAAATAATATCATATGAACTAAACTGTATCCCTTTAGGGTATAAATAAACCCGCATTGCAATAACATCCGCTGGATTGCTTATAGACATAATAAATACATAGTAAATCGGATAAATCGTAATCAGGCAGATAAGCCCCGTGAAAATTGTCAAGATTGCCGTACTGATCGGAGAGCCTTCTTTGATGCTGTTATCCGAGTGTTTGACAGTAACCAAATTCATTGTATAATCATCCTTTCATGCTTAATTAAGATGTACTTACCACAGTGAGTAGTCCATAAATTTCCTCGAAACGTAATTAGCAACAAAAACCAGTCCGAAATTAATCGTCGAAGTAAAAAGCCCTACAGCCGTACCATAGCTGTATCGCCCACCAAGCAGTGAATCCCTGTATACATAGGTTCCTATGACATCTGCCGTTTGATAGGTAGCAGGGTTGTACAGCAGGAGTATCATCTCGGTGTTTGCATTTAAAATACTGCCCACCGCTAATATGAACTGTAGCATGATGATTGGCTTTAGCATCGGAAGCGTTATATGCCATATCTGCTTTAGTCGGCCAGCACCATCTAGGCGTGCCGCTTCGTAAAGGCTGAGATCAATGGAGGACATCGTGGAAAGATATAAAATACTGCTCCACCCAAACGACTTCCATATATTTGTAATGGTATAAACAATCGGAAAATATTTTGGCTCTAAATCGTAAGCAATTGCCTGCTGTCCTAATAATTCTCGAATAACATTAATAATTCCGCTCGTATTGGTAAAGGACAGCACCATACCCGCAACAACAACCGAAGATATGAAGTATGGCATATAGCTTGCGGTCTGGACAAACTTTTTGTACCTCATACTTTTAATTTCATTAAGCATTAATGCAAAGACTATTGGAATCCAGAAACCAAAAAGAAGGTTCAATCCACTAAGGATCAGGGTATTCTGTATCAACCTCCAGAAATAAGGATTGGATACAAAGGAAGCAAAGTGCTTAAGACCAACCCACTTGACCACTCCGCTAAAATCCAGGAAAGGCATACCGGGGAAATAATCTTGAAATGCGATAATCAAACCGTACATAGGAATATAACAAAATATGAAGATGTGAGCTAAAACCGGAATCAAAAGTAAATAGAGCTGCCAATAGCCTTCCTTTTTCCAGCTCCGTGCAATTTCTTTTATCCGGAAATGCGGTGCTGTAGGAATCAATTCATCAGCGGAATGTATCTTCAATGGAACCCCTCCTTGTAATTGTCTCTAATCTATCACAGCATTGCAAAATCTGTAAACAAACAATACTTGCCATATTTTGCTGCCAAATATGCAATTTTAAGCGGCTTTCAATATAGCTATTGTTAAGACTTTGCAAAAAATGTGAGAATATTATTTTAAAAACTTTAAAAAAAACAATATTTGCACTATATGCTAAATTGGTTTACTTTCTTATATCATATTTATATGCGGGACGCAGAAACCATCCGTCTCCATTGGTAACACTCTCCCATAGGAAGACAGGTTTTTTCTAATTCTTCAATACGACTGCAACTACCCTTCAGATAATCCCGCAATCGATTCGCTGCAGTATCTAACCGGGCCTCCACTCCTCCAAGGCGAATATCAATTACCTCGAAGCCAAAAGGCTTGTTGAATTTAAACCAAAGCTTTCGCCATATAATACGGAGCACCTGCACTTTCTGTATCGCCAGAGGCAGAATGTCAGACTCCAGATATTTTAAACCCGTCCGATCTCCTGCGGTGTAAGCCTCTCGTATCCGTGATGAAATATTGCACTTCACAGACAGAAAGTCAGCCAGTGCAGTGTAGAAGCTAAACATATCAGAAAGCTCTCTGCTTTCTTCTGCATGACGTTTCATGACCTCCGTCATCTCTTGATAGTGCTCTGTCAGGTCAAGCCCCTCCAAGTCCTTGGCAAAGAGGTCAAGCAACGGATCGGAGTACAGAAGGATACGCGAATAATTTTTAAGTTCGGTCCCCGGTATCTCTCCCTCAAGACGTTTTTCACCCGGATGGTCCATCCTGCTGATATCAAGAAATGCATCAGCACTCTCACCGGTACAGCACTCAAAACGTTCACTGAGCTTTTTAATAGAAATCTGATCCGCGAAAGTATACTCAGCATATAGCTGAAGCCCCAGCAGACTGGCCATCAGACTGCTCTCCGCACCATCATCCCCCCACATTGTGACAAATACCTCCCGAACACCTTTATTCCGGCATTGTTTGAGAGCAGGGATTGAGTTCTGAAAAGCCTGTCCATAATGCATTGCGGGTGATACCCAGGTCCAAAGCCCTCCGGCAAATATCAGACGGTTTGGAAAACGCTGATGCCGTTCGATAAATTCAGCGTAAAAACTTTCCTCGCTATGATAGTAATCCCAATAGACCAAATTCATGTTCTTCGGAACCTGATCTATTACTTCTTGTGGAATAGAACCTTCCAGATCATAATAGTCTCTTGTTTTTGATGCTAACCTGAAATACATGTCGCTCCAAATATATGGTGTCAGGCCAAGCCGCTCCAGAATCTCTGTGACCCTGTTAAAATGTCGAGTAATGATGGAAAATCCGTCTTCATAGTTATGCTGCTGTAAAAAACGGCCAAGTCCTAAATCCATTGCTTCGTCCATACCAATATGTATCCTTTTTGAACGAACCGATGAGCTTGCCGCCACCAACATATCCTCAATGAACCGGTAAACCTCGTCATCGTCGCAGAGAAGTACCTCTGCGGTATCGGCATATTTACCCATCTGCTCCCATTTGAGAACGTTTCCCAGATGCCCGAGGGTCTGGATGCATGGAATTAACTCAATGCCCAACGCATCAGCATAGTCATCCAAACGCTTAATTTCCTCTGCGGAATACGCCCCACGCTGATAGCCGAAATAAGGGTATCCCGGCAGCTCGTATGTATCTTCTGTATATAGCATAGCTGCATTCATACCCATTCGAGCCATCTTCCGCAGAAGAAACTCCACGCTTTCGGGCTTGAGCACCGCATTGCGGGAAACATCAAACATCGCCCCGCTTTTGTCAAATGCAGGGGTTTCAGAAATATTAAAGGATTTATCTTCACCTTTAGACATCTGCCCCAAAAACAATGTAAGGCCGCGGAAAAAGTGCGCTTTCTCTCTACAGGCAATAACGCACCTCTCCCCGTTCCAGGAAATCCGGAGCTCTTCCGCCTGCTCCACCAAAACCGGAATACCATTGGCTCCCTCAGCTATCTCAAGCTCTCCGGATAAAAGCTCCAGCCCTGCCCTATATCCTTTAGGCAGATTGAAAAAATACAGAGTTTTCATAAATACCCTCCATTCAGCCGTAGTCGCAGCCGGCAAAGATAGTAATAAACGTAGTGTGCGACCTATATCGATTATCAGTTATTATCTTAATACAAACTAATTACAGGGGTAGAAACTATCTTTTTACGAATTATAGAAAGCATGCTAGATAGTCAACTTTTAAAAATGAATGATTGACTGTATGATGTTTGCAAACCAACCATTGAAATACTACCACTCCTGCCGGCGTCCGGTCAATGAACAAGATTTCCGCTGTTGCAAATATTGTGTTATGAAGTGTCATTAAGATATTATAGATAGTTAAAAAGTGTCATAGGGACGTAGTTGCTGACAACTCTGTTCCCATGACACCCTATGATATCATGAATATATAAAAATGAATTACGTCCGATTTGAATCACATTAGACTTCCTTTTGTGTAGAAATGTCTTTTACGGATGTATAAGGATGAGGATACCTGCCATTCTCCTTTGTATATGATTTCACTTCTGTTATATCTTCTACCTGAACTGTTTTTTCGGGGCAGAAATTAAGACATACAAAACACATTAAGCACCAAAGGTTCTTATGCCAAACAGGTCAATGTTTATGCCCTACTAATGTATTATGCGATTGGCGGCATTGGCTTCTTGGCATACTGCATAACTTTATAATTTTAGCAATAATATTCACATGTGAACTCATTTATGATACGTCTCACCGTAGCGATAGTAAATGCGAAAATTAAGAGCCCCTTTGGTATAGGAGCCCTTGATTAGTAATTTTGATTAAAATATCAGTATTATATTACGCAACTCCAAGTTAAGGCGCAATACGTCTTATCATTTGGCCTCCCCAAGTGTTAAAGGTAGATGATTGAAAAAATCTATGTGTATTCATTCTTGTGAAAAATGCATCGGTCGTTTTGGTTGAACTGCTCTTATTACTTGTTTCGCCTGAGCTTTTAGGAGTAGTCGACCATTCCTTTTTATACAAATCCACCTTATTTTCAGGAACAATTTTAGTTTGCCCGGTTTTTATATTGTAAAGCGTAACATTTTTGAAAACATGGTTCTTTCCATTGGTTCTTGTTGTTGTAGTTTTTACTCCATCGACATATTTACATTCATATTCTGCATAGGGTTTTTTATTATAATAGCCTGCATACTTCCACTCAACAATAGGTTTTTTACTAAGCGACAGTGTTTTATCGTTCCCGTCTATAGTAAAATGAATGTCGAAATTTTTCACCAAAAGGCTTAAGGGTACCAAAATCCCATTGTTGTCCATCTTAGGAGTTCGTTTGAACTTTGTTTCTGTAGTCCCAATATACCCCTCTTCCGAATAGGCTTGTACTGTAACTGTTTTTGATCCCTTAGTGATTATAGCTTTCTCTATACCTGATTCCATTTCATAATTAACTGCTATACCGAACAAAGGAGCTATATCCTTTAGTAGCACTAATATTTCACCATCAGTATATTTTCGTGGAGATACTTTAAACGGAACTTGCTTGCCCTCAAAAATAACCTTAGCTATATCAGTAGAAATTTCTGTATCAAAATAGTCGTACCCACCAGTTTTAATAACATCCATTTCTCCTGTTTCGATTACGTCCATTTCAGTTAAACTGGAAGAACCGGTACTATCCTCTTTAGAGGTTTCTATAATCTGCTGCTTCAAGACATTATCAAAAGAGGATGAAACAGCAACACCTTTGTAAACATTTTTGCTACTGTCAAAACTTGCTAAGACAACCACGCCAAAATACCCTCGTGGAGAAATAACCATATAGACCATATTTGCTTTTGTGTCCATATCATTTTTCAGATTGGCCGGTAAAAGAATCTGATCTAATGAACTATTATTGACATCCTGATAAGACACACCAGTAATCTTTGATCCATTCAGACAAATAATTTTACCATTCTTAATATAAAAATCAGTTGTAGTACCAGATACCTGTTGAATACAACCTTCTTGAAGGTTGACGCCTTTATCTACTCCACTTAAACTGATTTGCATTTCCTTTTCGCCGCTCCCTGCCGGCTGCTCTGTCTTCTTGCTATCAGTTATGGAACTATTACCAGTATTCACATTCTGCGATACTTTGCTCTGTTCCGATTTTAAAGCATCATCAAGATTTACAGCATTGTCAAAAGCAGTAGAGACAGCAATACCTCGATAGGCATTTTTAGCTACATCAATAGTTGTAAAGAGAACAGCACCTACATACCCCTGTCTTGAATATATAATATAAACGATATCCTTTCCTGCAGTTATGTTTGTTTTCATCCCATATGGCGAAAGGGCTTGTTTTATAGTATCATCGTTCAAATCTTTAGCAGGTACTTCCTCGATTCTGGCTCCATTCATGCAAACCATTGTTCCATTTTTAATATAAACATCGCACGCATCACCTGACAGAGGTTCTACGCATGCATTCTTTAGGCTTATCCCGCTGCCTAATCCGTTTATTTCCACGCCAAATGCCCTTGCCCCGCTATCAGACCCATTTGATGAACCATTTACCGATGAAGTTATGCAAAAGCTTACTATTATGAGACATAATAGACCTGTTATGTTTTTCTTTTTCAGAAATCTGCTAAGCACAAAAAACAAATTAAGCCCCCCTTTTTCAAAAAATAACTTACCAAGAAAATTATAACATAATGTTATTATAGTAAACAGTAATTAAATATTTTGACAGCGGGGTATTTTAATATAGAAAAAAGTAAAGATTGCTGGTGCCACTGAAATACCAGAAAAAGATTTGACAAAAAGGTTAAATGAACTTCCGGAAGATAAAATGATTATTGTCTATTGCTGGGATGTATGGTGCAACCTCGCAACCAAAGCAAGTATCATCCTTTTGGAAGATGGATACAAGGTAAAGGAATTATATGGTGGGATTGCCGCATGGCAAACGCTCAACCTACCGGTTACACCCTTAGTTTAGTCTCTTTTATCTGGAATAATTTTAAACTAAAATGGTCTTATTTTTCTAATATACTTCTACGCGAGGAAGAATCTTAATTTACTGATTCTACTTCTGCATTGGTGTCTGTTGATAGAATACACCTTTCCATTGGCCATTTATTTTTGCATACACAGTAGTCACAAATGATGAAAAGGTGGTCTTTTCATTATTTACAAAAGATTCGTAATTTGCCTTATAGTTAACTATTCCGCTTTCAGGTGTCAATACGATAGCTCTGGTATCCTCAATGCTGGTACTTTTAAATAAAGATTTACCAGAGCCCATTTGTTGCACTATAGCATCTTTATTAAAAACTCCAAAGGGAACTATTGCTATTGCACTGTCATCAAGGTAATTTTTATAAAAATCAGCATCACCTTTTTTCGTTGCTTCCAATACTTGCTCTTTCAATGAAATTAAAACTGATTCTACATTTTCCATAGACTTAATCCGCCTCTCGTAATTATCATATAAGCAGTACTTTTTCATTTATTTAGTAATTGTTACTAATAAAGTATATTTATATAATAACAAACATATGTTCTGTAGTCAATCTTAATTTAATTGCTATAAATAGGATAATAATAAAATTCTTTACACTGTAATTAGATTGGGTAGGTTTTGCATATATGGAACTATTTGTGATATGTCTCACCATTCATAATCTTAAACGCCCTATAAATCTGCTCCAGCAGAATGAGCCTTGCCAATTGGTGAGGAAAGGTCATCTTTGAAAGACATAACCTATAGCTCGCTGCATTAATCAGACTTTTATCAAGACCTAATGAGCCGCCTATTATAAATGTTATATGAGAATTGCCTGAAAGCATTACACTTTCAAGCTTTGATGAAAAGGTTTCGGAATCTGCCTGCTCTCCGGCGAGATCAAGCAAAATAATATATGAATTTTCTTTTACTCTTTTAAGCAGACGCTCGGCTTCCTTCTGCTTCACCTGAGCTTCCTGTGCCGTGCTTAAGGATTCCGGCGCATGTTCGTCCTCAACCTCGACGATTTCAACATCAGCAAACCTTGATATTCTCTTGGTATATTCCGAAATAGCATCTTTTAAATACTTTTCTTTTAATTTCCCAACTGCTGCTATTGTTATTTTCATAATACGCCTTTCAATAAAATAAAAGCTCGGCATACCGAGCTTTCCTTCATTCTATACTTCTACTACTCCTATACTTCTGAATTCTAGAATATCTTCATCTGCCCCACTCTATCCCTTAGCGCCACCTCAAGCTCTACATCACTGCCCACTGCAATTTTCTTTTCGCATAGCGCATTGTAGGTTGTCTGATAAGCAAGCTCAGGAAAATTGTTTTCCTGGCTCAGATGGCCTAAGATAAAGCGTCTGGTGCCTCTCTCTGCCAAATATGCTATTACCTTTGCACAGTTTTCATTGGATAAATGGCCATGGTCTCCCAGTATTCTCTTCTTTAGCGGCCATGGATACGGGCCTACCTTCAGCATCTCAATGTCATGATTTGACTCCAGAAGCAGCAAATCGTTTCCCTCTATGTAGGACAGCAGTTCCCTGTTCATGTGACCTATGTCTGTAGCAGTGGTAATTCTTTTCCCTTGCACAAAAAAGTTATACCCGACCGGTTCAGCGGCATCATGGGGTATTGAAAACGGCCTGACACAAATATCCCCAATTTCAAATTCCTCACCGGTAGTAAATGCAACCCTGTTCTCAAGCTTTACGGGTCCAAGACCATTCTCCATTGCATTCCATGTTGACTCATTGGCATAAATGGGAACATTCTGCTTCCTTGACACTATCCCTGCACCCCTTACATGATCTACGTGCTCATGGGAAATTAATATAGCGCTTAACTCTGCTGGATTTTCCCCAATAGAACAAAGCGCTTCAAGAATCCTTTTGCCACTTAACCCTGCATCTATTAAAATTTTTGTTCTTTCTGTTCCTATAAACAAAGAATTTCCGCTGCTGCCGCTATACAAACTGCAAAATTTAATCATCTAATCTTAACTCCATCTCTATATACATCTTCATAAATTACTCTTGAAATGGAACTCTGCTGATATCCGCTCCAAGCAAGTTCAGCTTATGGACAAAATTCTCGTAACCTCTGTCTATATATTTGATATTGTCAATTTCTGTACGTCCTTTAGCAACAAGTGCGGCAAGAACCATAGCAGCTCCGGCTCTCAAATCCGCTGCCTTGACAGGTGCTCCTGACAGCGGTGCTCCCCCATCGATAACGGCGATTCTTCCCTCAACCTTTATCCTGGCGCCCATTCTCTTGAGCTCATCTACATACTGAAATCTGGAGTCCCAAACTCCCTCCGTAATTGTACTTACACCCTCAGCAAGGCAAAGCAGAACTGTCGCCTGAGGATGAAGGTCTGTTGGAAATCCCGGATATGGTAATGTCATTAAATTAACATTCTTTATTTTGTTTCCGCCTATTATTCTTATAAAATCTTCGTCTTCAATTACAGTAACGCCCATCTCAATCATCTTGGCAGTGAGCGACTCCATATGCTTCGGAATAATATTCTTAACTGTCACATCGCCTCTGGTTGCAGCGGCTGCTATCATAAACGTACCCGCCTCAATCATATCGGGAATGATAGAATGTGTACCCCCTCCACTCAAGTGGTCCACACCTTTTATCTTGATAACATCAGTACCTGCACCCCTGATGTTTGCCCCCATTGCATTCAAATAGTTTGCAACATCAACAACATGGGGCTCCTTTGCCGCATTTTCAATAAATGTCTGTCCTTTGGCCCTCACGGCTGCAAGCATAAGATTAATCGTAGCGCCTACACTGACTACATCCAGATAAATCTGTGCTCCCCTAAGCTCGGAAGCATCAATTTTCACTATCCCATGTTCAATTTCAACACGGGCTCCCATTGCTTCAAACCCTTTTATATGTTGGTCTATAGGTCTATATCCAAAATCACACCCACCGGGCAGTGAAACCTCCGCCTTGCCAAATCTGGCAATCAGGGCACCTAGTAAGTAGTAGGAAGCCCTCATACTTTTAACCAATTCATATGGAGCTTTAAAGCTATTTATCTCTCTGGTATCACATATAATTGTATTGGAATCTTCCTTGGTTATTTTAGCTCCAAGCTTCCTCAATATATCTAAAAGTACATTTACATCCACAATATCAGGAACATTTTCTATTCGACTGATACCATTTACAATAAGTGCCGCAGGCAAAACAGCAACTGCAGCATTTTTAGCTCCACTGATGGTAACTTCACCATTTAAGGGACATGGCCCATTAATTACAAACTTGTCCAAAGCCTCTACACCAACCTTTTGAATCGCCGATTTCAGTGAAATCGGCTAATATACAAAATAAAAAACTAATGGCATATTTCTCTTTAGTAAAAAATCTACCATAAATCAATCTACTTTTTTGTTAAACTTTACACATACGCCACTATTATACCATTTAATTTTAAAATATTCTACTACTAATAATAGTTTTAATAATTTCCAATTTAATGAAGGCAGAGACGGTGCTACACTGTACAAAACATGTATAGTGTAGCACCATTCCTCATTTTCACATTTATTTGATCTCTTCACCACTTCTGGCATTGAAGTAATACTCCTTGCCACCATCGGTTTTTATTCTCCACGCCAGCCCTTCATAAAGGGTCTTTGTTTCCTCATCAACATGTGTGTAGCCCTTAAAGCCGAGACCTACATTAGTTATAATAATTCCCGGGTAATTAGTTACCTTTGTAATCAATATCTCATAGGCCGGAATAACGTTGATATTCCTAGCTGTTATGCTCTTAGGCTTTTTATATTGATACCTGAAACTTGTTATACCCAGGTTATTAATTACAATCTCTATATAATTATCAAAAACATCATAACCCTTATAAACTCCCTTGTATACTACACGGGTTCCCTTCTCAGCCGTGACATTTGGGGGATAGTAGCCATCTAGTTTAAACTCATTGAACGGAATGCCAAGCTTTTTTGATAACTCCTTCAAATAGACATCAATGCCATTTTTATTTTCTGTATATACCTTCTGCTCTCCATTTTCGTCTGAATACTCAAAACTAAAGTCACTGTCAAACACCAGCTTCTTCAAGCCAGCTACATATATATTTTCGTCTGATTTAGTATATTTTTCTCCCAATAAAGTAGAAATAATGCTTTCTTTGACAATTACCTGATCCTCATGCTGTAAAATATAATCCTTTCCGACATAGGTCGGTATAGGGTACTCTATATGAACATTATTGTGCTTCAAAATTTGCTGTGTATCGGAAATAGTATCTTCAGATATCTTCTCCACACTAAAATTTTCGTATAGCACAGCAGCAAGTATTAAATTTAATACAATGAATACAAATATTAAAATCGACTTTGCTCTCTTCCAGTCCATAATATAATCACCGCAAAATTCTATAAATTAGTTTTTCTTAACTCCCGCAATTGGAATATCATAACTCCCGTTCATTGTAAAAAGTACGAAGCTGGGAGTAATCTTTTGAGCCTGGAGTTTATTATTGTTTAAAACGTAATATATTCCAAAATCCTTAGCCGAAAGCTCCTGCTTTCCAAGCTCTTCATATGTATTAAAAACCTTGGCATGCATATCGGGGAAGGACCACTGGTAACTCATCATTTCTTCATCAGGTTTAAAATTCAACACAAGCCATTCACAATTAATAACCTTTCTTGAAGTGGCTTCTATTGAAAGGCAGTTGTTCAATGTTTTTCCGCTCTCGTTAATTTTGTAGTCCTTGAGCAGGACAGGCACTTCCCCTTTTTCTCCACCTAAAGCAACACTGTAATCAAAGTTAAATACAAATGAATCTCCGGTTTCGTCGATTGATTTTAAATAAACTGAAAGATTTGACATCAGGTCATTCCGGCTGCTTCGGTCCATTATAAAACTAATAGCCTTTTTATAGGCTTCAACTATACCCTTTTCTGACGTGCCCTTGCTTCCGATATCTTTATACTCAAGAACAGAGTTCTTGTATAATCTATAAACACCATTTCCATTTTTGAAAACAGCAGAACCGCTTGTATCCACATCATAATCATAAGCATTGCTGTTTTGTCCAAACAGCTCTTTGCCAATCTGATAAAAATCCTCCGGACTATAGTCAAGTTCAGCAACCCCGATAAAAGAAGTCAGATTGACTGCCGGATATGACTCACGACTCTTTTGTGTTAATGGCCCTAACAAATCAAGAGATATTTTTATAGGCGCATTTTTATAAGCCTCAATTGCCATCTTATAATTTTTTGAATTTTCGCTATTGCGCTGGCGCTGCTCTATTTCATCAAACTCTTTCTGATCTAATGCTTCCCCTTTGAAATCAGCTACCTCATATGTATATATGTTATTATTATCCCTTATATATACAGTATCGGCATAGTTGTTGTCAGGATCGTCAGGACAAATGACAAATTTATATATTCCGTTTAAGCCTTTACCGGTGGTATCGTTCATATCAAGAGCCCACTTGAAAATATCTATTGGAATCAGAGTACTAAACTCAAATGTATAAGGTTTCTTTGCAACCAAGCCACCCCATACATCCTCACTAAAAGGTGTAGTATTTTTATAATTAGAATTCAGAGCCTCTGTCAGATATACCCTGGCACCGTCCCATAGTTTTGTATAATCGGAAGAGCCATTTGGTATAATATAATGGTCATCATCGAATCCGGCAGATAATACAATGCGATATGGTAGTATGTATTTTTCCTTCACTTCTTCTACCGTTGTCTCTGAATTTAGTTTAGAAGTAAATAAATTAGACAAGAAATAAAAAGGAACACTGCCGGATTGACTACTCCACAGAATTCCTATCTGTATAACACAAAGAGCCATTAAAAGAACCAATAAAAATGCTCTAAACTTTTCGAAATAATAACCTAGCTTTCGTGATTTTGTTTTCATCATTATTTATTCTCGTTTTTGTCAAGAAGCCAGTTGATAGCATCTTTAATCCAATTGGTTTTTTTCTTTTCATCCACTAGGGTAATGGTATAAGGCTTTATTTCAGGCTTTGACAGCGCTTTTGTATTGGCGATAACTCTTATTTCGTTTTCACCCTTGTACTTTAATTGTATATCCTTACCAAAAATTTTGTTGTTTCCAACCTTGAAACTTGTCTCACCGTCGGTTGTCAAAAGCGGCTTGTATTCTCCGGTTTCCCTATCTTTATATTCGAATGCTATGGTTGTCTCATCGTATATACATACACCACATATTGAAAAAATATCTTTAGTAACTATCTCATTACCTTCCGGCCTAGTGATGTCAACAACTGGAGATGCAGCTATGGCAGGAACAAAAACCGAGAGCATCACAGCAACAATTATAATTAATATTAGTAGTTTAGACTTCATGTTTACCACCCCAAGGAAGAAATCTGTACTTTTAATTCCAGTACCCTAATATAATTATAATATATATTATATTACAAATCCATTACATCGCATTTAAAAGTAATTTACACATTAAGAGGCAGCCGAATAGTGACTTCAGTGCCCTTTCCCAGCTCACTGGAAATGCTGATTGTTCCGCCATGGGCCTCAACCATTTCCTTTGCAATAGAAAGTCCAAGTCCTGTTCCACCCAAATCTCTGGATCTTGCTTTATCAACCCTGTAAAACCTCTCAAAAACAAGTGGCAACGATTCAGTAGGTATACCGATACCTGTATCGGTAACCTTGACATACACGTCATTATATATCCTTCCGACATATACGGTAATACTACCGCTGTCATGCGTATATTTCAGTGCATTATTTATAATATTGACAAGTACCTGTTCCAATCTGTCCTTGTCAGCCCGTATTCCCGGAATTTCACCTATAACATAGCTCTCCAGCTTCTGATTTTTCTGTCTGGCCTCTATCTGCATTCTATCGGTAATATCTTTTACCATCGTAGTCAGTGAAACATTATCTATACTCCAGTTCATTTGCTGATTATCAAGTCTTGATAACTGCAGCAAATCTTTAACGAGCCTAGTCATTCTGTCAGCTTCGGAGTTGATAACATTAAGGAAACGCTCAGTGATCTCAGCATCCTCAGCAGCTCCATCCAGCAATGTTTCAGCATAACTCTTGATAGATGTAATAGGCGTTCTCAGCTCATGAGATACATTTGCCACAAATTCGCGCCGCATGGAGTCCAGCTTCTGCTGTTCGGTTATATCATGCAAAACAACGATAACACCTTCAGGCTTTTTATTTGTATCTGTAAATACCGCGAAGTAGACTTTTACATACATATCCTCGATTATTGTATCTGATTCCCTGACAGACGATTCTTCTAAGTAAATGATATTCTCAAGCTTTACATCCAGCCCTACGCATTTTGAAAACTCATTAAAGGGCTTTTTATCAACCTCAGCGCCCAATAATTTCCTCGCCGCCGGATTTACGTGGATTGCATTACCCTTTAGGTCAAAAGCCATTACTCCGTCGGCCATATAGTTCAGAATTGTCTCAACCTTGTTCTTTTCGCTGGAAATCTCAGCAAGAGTATTCTTCAGTTCTTTTGCCATATAGTTAAAGGTCCTTGTCAGGTTTCCAATTTCATCCTCGGATTTGACGGATAGCTGTACATCAAAATCGCCCTCGGCAACCTTTTCGGCCTTGTGCATTACGCTTACAATTGGAGAGGTAATAGTTTTCGATAACAAATAACCCAGAAACAGCGATAAAAATACTGCAATCACCATACTTATAACGATAAGATTGTTAAACTTCTCCAAAACGCCTTCCCAGGCAACTTTCTGATATGTGAAATAAAAAAGGAGATCGTTCCGTTCCTTGGGTTGAATAACATACTCAAAATATTGCTCTCCCGACCTTGATTTGACCAGATCGTTATTTTTGCTAGAACTACTTTCAGCATAGATAGGCATCAAAGTCTTCCTTGAACTGGCTAAAAGCTCGTTTCCAAATGCCTCTGCATTTGCTGCATACCCTTCATCAGAAGAATAAATTATTCCCTTTGAAGGAGTATTCTTCTGAGTCAAATCAATAATAGTCAAACACATATCATCGGAGTTCAGTCCAAAGAAGCGCTTGTCATCGCCATTGTCACGGAAATAGGTCAGGAGCACATCATTGGATTCAGGAATACCCTTGTAATATTCCTTCCAGTTCTTGAAACCGGCCTCCATATCATTTTTGAAGCTATCATAATATATATCCTGAACTCCGGTATTTATAACTACATAAACAACGCTAACCAAAATAATACAAATCGCAATAAAAATATATACAAGCTTCCACTGCAAACTGCGTGAAAGTCTTAACAAGCCTTTCCAAAAACTCATGTTTACTCCTACTTCATTAAAACTTATTAAAGTAATACCCTACGCCTCGTTTAGTTATTATATAGATAGGATTCGCAGGATCCTGCTCCAGCTTTTCTCTGACTCTTCTCACGGTTACATCAACCGTTCTTACATCCCCGTAATACTCATAGCCCCAAACTTTTTCAAGAAGACTCTCTCTAGAAAAAATAGTACCTTGCTGAGCCGCCAGGAACTTTACCAGTTCAAACTCACGAAGAGTAAGCTCAATTACATTTTCTCCCCGCCTTACTTCATATCTGTCAGCATCTATTGTTAAATCCCCGTATTTATTTATATGACCTTTTTCTGAATTCACCGATTCCTCAGGAATATGTCTTCTAAGATTGGCCTTTACACGTGCCATCAGCTCTCTGGGGCTGAATGGTTTTGTTATGTAATCGTCTGCACCAAGCTCAAGACCCAGCACCTTGTCAACCTCCTCTTCCTTTGCGGTCAACATCAGTATCGGTGTTTCGATGGACTGCCTCAGCTTTCTGCAAACAGTAAAGCCATCCATCTTGGGTAACATTATATCTAAAAGAATTAGATCAGGACTTTGAGAGAGTGCAAAATTTACGGCCGATTCACCATCATACGCCTCAATAGTGTCATAGCCCTCTTTTTTTAGATTAAATCTTAAAATATCAACTATGTTCTTCTCGTCATCTACAATTAATATCTTCTTATTCAACTCAACACCCCTTAATTTTTTTGCATACAATTTGAATTATACCATTTATTTTCCGTAATGAAAAATTAATATTTTGGCAATATTGGAACGAGTCCTGTAATATAGACGAAATTATTTTGAAAAGGTTGCAAAAAAATTTATAAATTCTTTTTATTAACCACTAACTTCATTACAACAATAGTTTGGCACAATAACCTTTATATAATCACGGGCGTCATCAGCGTTAGTCATAATAATATCTTTCAGGCAATCGATCTCCCGCCTCAAAATAGCCAAATCAGTATGCAACGGCTGTGCTATGTATATTTTGTTATTTTTTGTTGCCTGTATGCCTTCTTCAGCCAGCAGCAGCTCTTCATACAATTTCTCGCCCGGCCTTAGACCCGTAAACTCAATCTTAATGTCAGCGTCGGGCTCAAATCCTGACAGCCTGATCAAGTTTTTAGCCAGATCATATATCTTCACAGGCTCTCCCATATCCAGTACAAATATTTCTCCGCCCTCTGCCATGGCTCCGGCCTGCAATACCAGCTGTACTGCTTCAGGTATGGTCATAAAGTATCGGATAATATCAGGGTGTGTAACTGTAACCGGGCCTCCAGCTTCTATTTGCTTTTTAAACAACGGAATAACACTGCCATTGCTGCCTAAAACATTACCGAATCTAACAGCCACAAACTCCGTCTTGCTCACCTTATCCATTGCCTGAATAATCATTTCGGCAACTCTCTTGGTGGCACCCATAATATTAGTCGGATTAACAGCCTTGTCGGTAGAAATCATGACAAAGCGTTTTACTCCATATTTATCTGCACATTCGGCAACATTCATTGTGCCGAAAACATTGTTCTTAATTGCCTCTGTAGGATTTGCCTCCATCAGCGGAACATGCTTGTGAGCCGCTGCGTGGAAAACCAGATCAGGTTTATGTTTTTTAAATATATACTCTAGCCGGCCTTTTTCCCTGACACTTGCTATTTTAACAGTCAAATTTAAATTCGGGTAATGAGCCAACAGTTCGTTTTGTATCTCGTAGGCATTGTTTTCGTAATTGTCTAATATGATTAAACACTTGGGCGAATATTTTGCAATCTGCCGGCAAAGCTCGGAGCCGATAGATCCACCCCCTCCGGTGACCATTACAACATGGTCCCGGATTAACCCCCCAATCTCATTGTTATCAAGCTTTATGGGATCTCTCCCAAGCAAATCATCTATTTTGACATCACGTATTTTTTGTACTGAAACAGTTTCATCTATAAGTTGTGATAACGAAGGCAATATTTTAATTTTACAATCAGTTTCAGAACAGATAGAGTAAATTTCACCTATTATTTTAGCTGATGCAGATGGCATTGAAATTATTATTTCATCTATATGCTTGTCCTCTGCAACCTTAACTATGTCATTCCTGGTTCCTACAACCGTAACGCCAATCAACTTTTTCCCTAGTTTTCCGGGGTTATCATCGATCAGTGCAACAGGTGTACATTTAAGTTCCGGGTGCATGTGGTATTCATTTATCAGAGATGCGCAGGCATCACCTGCACCTACCAGCATAACCTTTTTGCTGCTCTTGATTAAAAGGATATCACCCTTGACAATCCTGCGGAAAACCCTGTATGCAAACCTGGAGCCGCCAATGAAGAAACAATCAATAAAGAATGTCATAATAAATATGCTTCGTGGGATAGGCGTCTGGCTTAGAAATACGTAGCCCATCATTAGTGAATTCCCAATAAATGCAGCCATAACTACTTTTGCAAGCTCATAAACTCCTGCATAACGCCACAGACTGCTATAGAGACGAAATACAGTGAAAGTAACTAATTTTACTATAGACGAAACTATTATAAGTTTTGGTATTTCGTTTAAAAATTGGACCTCAATTTTTGAATAACTACCGTCGAACCTAAGTATGTACGCCGATATCAGAGATATATTTATCAACATTAAATCTAATAAAGCCAAAGACAGTACTCTTATCTTATATTTCATATGTAAAACATCTCCAAATTCTTTAACTTTTAGCAAATTCATTTATATTATAACAAGAAACAACAATTAAGTGAAGAGCAAAATAAGTTCTTCTCTTGTCTTTGTTGGGGATAACTATTTGTCTAATCAATCAGACCCTTTGCTCTCATTTGGTTTTCCTTGGTAGCTGCAACATCAATATCTTTATCAATTATTTTCATGCTACGTCCATATTTCTTTCCAAACGCACTGAGTTTAGCCAGGTCGTCATCTGAAAGCTTGCTAAAAAGCAACTCCCTGGTTTTCTCAATATCCTCTACCGACGTAGTTTCCCAGTACTCGGCTTTCGCTGAATTAAACAGATAAGTAATTTCATCTATACTTAATTTGCCCCCGATTATTTTTATAACCTCCAACAAATCGGAAGCAGAAACATTCCCTGCGGCAATTGCATCAATTTTGTCTTCAACCTTATCAGGTAAAATTTTCTCTACAATAGTCTTATTTTTCTTTTCTTCTTCCTCTTTTTTTGCAGCTTCTTTTGCATCTTTATCCGTACCTTCAGACACTAATTCTGAACTCTTATCTGCGTTTTCTTTAGGGATATCGTTGACCGGTATTCCGTCCATACTATCAGAAGAATCAACTGTATTTTTACTTTGTCCGTTGCCAGATAAGTCTCCAGAATTGGTTGGAACTACAGTGTTTTCATCAGAACTTATAGCAACATCAGCGTTATCATTTATATTTTTAATGTAAAAGCCAAAAATAGCTAAAGAAAAAATAACTAATATAATTAATACTCCTAAAAGAACTTTCTTCATAAAGTTTTTCTCCTGTATCTGACAATATGTACAAGCAGCACCAACGTAATGGCGACTGTAGCTCCGGCAGCATCCATGACCAAGTCACTAAACTGAAAGGCCCTTCCCGGAACAAATAACTGGTGTATTTCATCTGTTATGCCGTAGGTTACACAAAAAATAAAGGTAGCAAAGCCGGATAATAATTTTCCCCTGACAACACCCAGCATTGTCAGTTGTGTGAATATTCCCAGAACAAAGTAGACAACTGCGTGCATAAATTCTCTAGCTACAGCATTTATTCTGTCTACAAGCTCCATTATTTGTTGTTGTGTCAGATCCTCTCCTATAACCTTTACAGTTGCATTTACAACCTTACTTACCAAATCTCTGCTATTGCCGGCTGATACAGTTGCCGGCTGCGCCGAGAGCAGGAAAATGACTACCATACAGATAAGGGTTGCTGCAAGCGGAATAAGTATTCTTTTGTTGATTCTTTCTGTCATTAGATTCAATACCTTCACTTCCCACATCAAATAGTGATCCTGACAATATTATATGTTTCCATATATAACTAGTCAACCAATGGTCTTTACACCTACTTTTAATTGAAATCAGCTAAATATCTCACATTATTCAATTGATATATGTGGGCAATATGCTATAATTGGTACTGAGGTGATGAATTATGTACAGACAGGCTATTGAAGATTTGAAAAAGTGGAAGGATAACGCTAACAGAAAACCTCTTATCATCAGAGGTGCAAGACAGGTAGGCAAAACCTGGCTTATGAAGGAATTTGGCAAAGCTCATTTTGACCACACTGTTTATATTAATTTCGATGGTAATGTGCGTATGAAAGAATTGTTTACAGGAGATATGGATATACACCGAATAATTATCGGACTTGAGTTGGAAGCGGGATTTAAGATAAATCCTGAAAACACCTTAATTATTTTTGATGAAGTTCAAGAAGCCCCGGACGCATTGAAATCCTTGAAATACTTTAATGAAAATGCCCCTGAATATATAATTGTTGCTGCCGGTAGTTTGCTTGGGGTAGCGCTTCACCAAGGTACTTCCTTTCCGGTCGGAAAAGTTGAATTTTTAGACCTATATCCCCTTAATTTCACCGAGTTTCTAATTGCTACAGGAAAGGAACAGTTTGTGGAGCTCCTGCAAAAAGGTGACTATGCCTTGGTTACCAGCTTTAAATCAAAGTATATAGATGCTTTAAAGCACTATTATTATGTAGGCGGTATGCCGGAGGCAGTCTTTAATTTCTCTAAGGACAGCGATTTCAACAAAGTCCGTGAAATTCAAAAAAGAATTCTTGATGCATATGAGCAGGATTTTTCCAAACATGCACCAAACGAGGTAGTCCCTCGTATTCGTCTCCTTTGGAATAGCATACCTGCTCAGCTTGCCAAAGAAAATAAGAAATTCATATATGGACTTGTTAAGGAAGGGGCAAGAGCAAGAGAATATGAGCTTGCCATGCTCTGGCTGTCTGACTGCGGTCTGATAACCAAAATATCAAGGCTTTCAAAGCCTTCACTTCCACTTAAGGCATATGAAGACCTAAAGGCTTTTAAGCTTTTTATCCTTGATGTCGGACTTTTGGCATGTATGTCCAGGCTAAATCCTCAAGCCATACTTGATGGTAATCGTCTTTTTGAAGAATTTAAAGGAGCGCTGACTGAGCAATATGTCTTTCAGCAGTTAAAATGCTTAAAAGACATAGAAACCTATTATTGGTCAAATGATAAGGGCAACTCTGAAATCGATTTTATAATAGATAATGGATATACAGTTGCCCCTATAGAAGTAAAGGCTGAAACAAATCTTAAGGCTAAAAGTCTGAAAACTTACAAAGAAATGTTCTCTCCTTCTATTTCAGTTCGCACCTCAATGAACGACTATAAAAAAGAAGACTGGCTTGTTAACATTCCTTTGTATGCAATAAACGAATTGTCCGGCCAGTTAAAATAGAATCGGAATCGGTCTAAAATCCATCGAAAAGTGCTGCTTATAATCGTGCAGCACTTTTTGCTTGTATAACCATCCTTGTGGGATGCAGTTCCTCTTCCATCTTAAATGGCATTTCCCTGCCATGTTTGAGATTTTCTATGAAAGCATGAAAATAGCTTTTTGAAGGTACTTCCAGGTTGATGGGACCACAGTCCCTGCCTCTGGATACCAGTCTGGTTACTCTCCCAAGATCAATTGATTCAATCAATCCATCAGTACCAAAAACTCTCAGAATTTCATAACCCCAATTAGGAACTATCGGGGGCGGAGGCACCAGATAGTTTACGATTCCACTCCCGACACCGCCATTCTCAAGCTTCATTATCATGGAAACTGCCCTTCTGCATTCTCCGTTTTCTGTATTGTTCCCGAGTTTGGTCTCAAAAGCCTCAATAGCTTTGACTTTGACCCCGGCGATATGTTCCATAAATCTCAGATTGTAAATACCGGCCTGCATCAAGAGCCCTCCGTCGATATCTTCATCCTGAGGCCTCCAGTCTCCATATGGATAGGATTTTTGTGTAAAGACCTGCACAACCTCCCCGATGGCTCCCTCTTTGATAAGCCGGTGCATTTCCATATAGGGCTGCATAAAGATAGTCCCTGCCATTTCGTGAAACTGCATCCCTGTATGGCAGGAAACCCGGATGATTTCATCAAGCTCCTTTTCATTCAAGGCCGCAGGCTTTTCCGCATAGACATGCTTTCCAGCCTCCATACACCGGATAGCATCTCCGGCTTGCAGACTTCTTTTAGGAGAACATAGGGAAACCAGCTGTATCTCTCCATCTGCAAGCATTTGATCAAGTGTATCATATACCCTGATATTGTTGCCGTCTATTTGTTCTATGCTCTGGCCAAAAGCTGCAACAGCAGCAATTTCAGCATCAGGGCAATTTAAGAGTTCATCGTGAACCTGATGTCCGTTTGTTCCATAAAGACCTACTTTTATCTTACCCATACTCTATCCCCCAACCATCTATTCTCCAAAGAAGTGGTAGCTTTGTATATTAACAGTTTTCCCCGGTACAGCCCAGTCAGCCCCGGAAGCTGCCGGTGTGCTCCATTCATCATAGCATTTCTCCAGCGTTTCTGCCAGACCTTCCACCCAAACAATGTCCTTCTCCCCGTTCAGCTTCACCATGCTTTCCGGAAATTCGCACACCTGGGGCATGGACTCATGAACACCGTTAATGCAGAGGGTATGTGCCATAGCAGTTTCCACTCCGCAGGGAATCTGCCTTCCGCTTCTCACAGCCTCTATACAAACCCACAGTTTCCTTAAATTATCCTTTTCCGGATTCCCATAATTTTTTGAGCTGCCGTCATGAAATTTTGCTACGATGTCTGTATCATAAGAGCCCATATTTTCATAGCAAATAGTGCCCTTTTCAAATTCATAAAAAAACTTTACACAATTTCCTTGTGCCGCATGACTGGCATAAAACATCAGCTTTACATCCTCCTCGGTATCAATGGTAATGATGGAGGTATCAAAATTCTCTATCCTGTTGGCTCTGTAAATTTCAGCGCTGATGTATCGGGGCATGCTACTGGTATCCAGGCTTTTCCCGTTCAAAAAAAACATATTATGCAGAAAATGGGCTGTCGCATTATTTGCAACACTGTCAAGGATCCATCTGCCGTCTGAGGATTTTCTTTTTCCCGCCCACGGCCTGGAATAGTAATTCAGATCTCTTTGCCACAACACAATGGTTTTTAGCCTCTTTGCCCTGCCAAACAAGCCTCCGAGGATATCTTTTTTCAGATTGAGTATGGGCTCGCTAAAGGACCATTGATAGCCTATGGCAACAAACCGTTGAGACTGCTCCCTAATATTAATTATCTCATAAGCCTCCTGGACAGTTGCACATAAAGGCTTTTCACACAGAACGTTGCTGCCTTTGGAAAGAGCAAAGCAAATTTGCCGGCTGTGAAGATGAATTGGCGTACTTATAACAGCAAGATCTGCAGTCCCTTTCTGATAAAAATCCTCCATGGTTGCAAATACAGGTATCCCCAACTCCTTGATGCTACTGTAAAAACTGCTTCTTTCCGGTGCCACATCCACAACACCGGCGATTTTTACACCGGCTGCCTCATCTGCATTTACTATCTCATTGACATAATTCGCACCGTATCCTCCAATTCCTACAAGCAGTACAGTTACTACCTTACTCATATATTTTAGCCTCCTTGTTTTCAAGCTTCTTAGTCACTGATGATTTTTCCATCCATATATTCGTTCCATACCTTCTCAAACCAGTTATTCCTTTCAGGTACCGGTCTTACAGGCTCCCATTTATATTTAATGCCATAACCCCTGTTATCTGTCAATTCTATCTCACAAATAAAATTTTTCAGAGCCTCGTTCTCCGGAACAAACCCTAGCATATTTCTCATTTTATCCGGTGATATATCTTCCAGCGAACTGCACACCACATAAGACCCTCTGCTGCCACCCTTTCGCAGGTATTCTTCAATGGCCTTTAAAAAAACATACTGTGTCAACAGCATATCCCTGCACCGGAAGGCATTGGGTAGCTCATAGACTGAACCCAGCATAAGTTTCTCATGAAATTTGTTTAAATCTTTCCTGCATTCACTGATTGCAGGTCCAATATCGCCGACACTTCGAATGTGTGCTCCATAACGGGACATACGTGCCTTGAGGGTCCCTTTTAATTCTTCCAGAGTACAGCTTTCCGGCCCGGCATGTAAAAGCGCCTGTGCAACCTCATACTTTTCCTGAACCTGCCCGGAGCTTACCTGCACAAAGTCTTCTGTCCTCAACGGAGCTTCTGCATACCTTGCAGTGATGAACTGAGCTGCCCTGAAACTTCCGGTCTGGGTTGAGTTTAATGCACTGCCGCCCGGACGGTATATTCCGAAGGTACCGTTGGCTTCTCCCACAGGAAAGAAATGCCGGACATTGCTTTCCCACCACAGATTTCCTTTCAGGCCTCCATTGTTATGCTGGGCGCACACTGCAATTTCCACCCTTTCTGAGGCAAGGTCTATCCCGTGGTCCGCAAATATCCGGATTGCCGGGCTGTTTATTTTTTTCAGCCGGTCAATGGGCTTTCCAAAAAGCACTTCCGATTTACGAAGATACGTATATGCTTCTTCTTTCAAAAGAGTAAAGTCCATTTCCCCGTTCTTAACTCCACAGGACGGGTTTTGCGTAAAATCCAGAAACACCTTTCTTCCCAGTACCTGTGTTTCATAATAAACCAGCAGATCAATGCAGGAAGAGCCAAAATTTTCTACTCTACGTTTATCAAATGGCCATTGGTAGCCCTTAAGAAATACTGCATTGAGCATTTGCGACGGGTTTTCAAAATAATCCTGTAAAAACTCCTTTTCGTCACTGCCATCTTCCTTCACAGACACATATCTCGGTAATACCTGCTGGTATGTTCCCGAAAGGTTCCACCGGAATTTGACGGATGCAATACCATACTGGGATTCCGTCAGATTGACACCGGCCGCACCTGCTTCAAAAGCCGCTCCCAGTGAGCCTGTCTGGCTTTCGGGATACACGGAATGCAGGTACATTCCTGCGGGGCCTCCCGTTGCGTAGACAATATTTGTACAATTGAACAGTGTAAATCCCAATTCTTTAGTATGAACTTTATTCATATTCACAGCCAAAAGTCCCACAGCTTTCTTTTCGCCAACCATGTCCTCTCCGGTCAAAATCCCGATAACCAAAAACCGGTCAAAAACTTTAATTCCTTTGGATTTTACCTGATCTTCCAATCTTTCAGTCATATACCTGGAAGTGAGCGGTCCGGCTGAAGAGGCACGTTTTCTCATATCGTGATCAGTCTGGTACCCCACATATTCACCAAACCGGTTATACGGAAAAGGAACTCCGATTCCTGCCAGCTTGTAAAAGCTTTGGGCAGACAGAGCAGCCTCGATCAGCGCAATATCACCATGCATGGCTCCTCCCCTGAAAAGGGTTTGGGCCATTTCTTCTACAGAATCAGACTCATTACCGGCCACAGACAGCTTGTAATAGGTCTGTTTGTCGGATCCGGTATTTCTGGAAGTGCCCATGCACATGCCCTCGGTGACAATGGCGATGTCCCTCTGTCCCATAGTATAGAGGCAGTCAGCTGCATTCAGACCGGCGGCACCGCTTCCTACGATTACCGTATTCATGCTATAGCAGTCAAATTCCAGTCCATTAATGGTTACTTTTTCTTCGCGCATTTACAGCCTCCTTATGTGGAAGCCGCCGTCCACATTAATTACTTCTCCGGTTGAAAAGCCCAGCTTTCCAGAACACAGAACCGAAACAGCATTGGCCACGTCCTCAGGTTCTCCCCACCGCTTTATTGGTGTGAGGCCATTTTCGATCAGTGTATCATATTTGCCTGAGACGGTGGAGGTCATATCGGTACGGATTACGCCCGGCCGGATTTCATATACATTGATCCCGTATTCCGCAAGCCTGTCGGCAAACA
>CAYQCA010000037.1:0-6577 GCA_964415835.1 uncultured Clostridium sp.
TACTCCTGTACTTCTAAAAATAACAATTCAATGTCTCTATGGCATTTTCAAGAATTATTTTTTCACCATATTCATTCAGGTAGCCTTCAAAAAATCCTACATTACCAATTTGAACCGAGTATTCGCACATAACGGTTTCCAATTGCGAAGATGAAGAAGAGCCTGTCAGTAGCAAATAATAACTGTCTTTACACTTGTATACGGTACTTTCGCCTTTATATATATTGGATATCCTCTTGGATAGTTTGCAAAGATCATCTATGCTGTTAAAACAATATATCTTTAAAGTAGAGCAAATCTTGCTTTTTCTTTTTTTCTGCTTTAAATCAGAATTTTTATATTTACTTTTAATATATTTTTGTATTGACTCAAATTCACCTTCGGCCTCAATTTTTGTGATTGTGACAACGAAGCCTTCCTCATTCTCCGGCATTGCTTCAAAAATAAGCTGAGAATCATTGGACGCAAATCCGTACTCTTCTTCAGCCTTTTCCATCATATCCCAGAATAATTCCTGAGCCGCAGGAGAATTATAATTTAGGGAGGATAAATCAATATTCCTCTCTTCCAGATCGCTTAAAGTGATTACTACTTTTAAAACATTTTCATTAACTTTTTCTATTTTCATATAAATCACCAACTTACTACATTGTTTACTATATTATACTTCGAAAAAGTTCAATTGAGAAGTGATATTTCTCATTAATAGTCCAAATAATAAATGTAATTTTTAATAAATAACCCATTTTTAACCCTGTTTTTTTACATGTTTTACGAATAATATATAATTAAGCTATTTATATTTGAAATATTATTGATAAAAATATATAATATTTAATGACTATGTTTATAAGGTATTTGGTGACAACGTGAAGGAAATAATTTTAGCATCAGCGTCTCCGAGAAGACAGCAATTATTAAATCAAATAGGTATTAAATTTGATGTTATCCCCTCAAGTATCGAGGAAGTGATGGACAAGCGTTTGGAACCCCATAAGGTGGCTATGTCTTTAGCGAGTCAGAAGTGTGAGGATATTGCATCAAAAATTGACAGGGATTGTATCATTATTGCCGCTGACACTATTGTTGTCAAAGACGGTAATTTACTTGGAAAACCCAAGGATGAGCTTGAAGCATTTAATATGTTAAAAAGCCTGAATAACGGGTGGCATGAAGTAGTCACCGGATTGTGTCTTTATAATTCGTCTGGGAAGAAATACATGCGTGATTATGAAGTAACAAAGGTCAAGATGGCTTTGAACTCAGATGATTTTATAAAAGCATATATAAGAACCGGGGAGCCTTTTGATAAAGCCGGTGCATATGGAATTCAAGGCTACGGTTCCCTGATTGTAGAAAAAATTGATGGAGACTATTTTAATGTTATGGGATTACCTGTTTTTAGATTATCCTGTATGCTGAGAGAATTTGGACTTAAATTACTTGATTTTTGATATTGAGGGCGAAATATGGATAGACTTAAGATTAAAGAGCTACCTTTGTGTGAGAGGCCATATGAAAAGCTTGGAATGGTTGGAGCAGAACATCTGTCAAATGCTGAGCTGCTTGCTGTTATTATTAAAACCGGCACAAAAGCATACACCGCTATTGAATTGGCACAGTTAGTACTTAAGCTTTCACATGACGGAAGGCTTTCATCACTAAACAATTTATCTATAGAGCAATTGATGGGTATAAAAGGTATAGGCCGTGTTAAAGCGTTGCAGATTAAAGCAGCACTGGAATTATCAAAAAGAATAGCAACAAGTGATGGAATAATACATCATACTATTAAGAGTGCTTTGGATGCAAGTAACTTATTGATGGAAGAGTTAAGATATTTAAAGAAAGAAATTTTTAAAGCCATTCTACTTGATACAAAAAATCAAGTTCTCAAAATAGTTGATGTCTCGGTAGGTAGTCTGAATTCCTCAATTGTTCATCCCAGAGAGGTGTTTAGTGAAGCAGTAAAATGTGGTTGTAACAGTATCATATTTGTACACAATCATCCAAGTGGTGATCCTACCCCTAGCGCAGAAGATTTGCAAACAACGCAGAGGCTTGAGAGTGCCGGGAACATACTTGGAATAAAAGTTTTGGATCATATAGTAATTGGAGATGGAAAGTATATCAGTTTTAAAGAAAAAGGGTTTGTTTAGTAAATTAACAGGAGGGAATTTTAAATGGGATTTTTTGCAAAAGATATTGGTATAGATTTAGGAACTGCGAATACGCTGGTTCATGTTAAAGGAAAGGGCATTGTTGTTAGAGAACCATCAGTTGTTGCTGTAAATATAAAGAATAATGAGGTTCTTGCAGTCGGAGAAGCAGCAAAAGAAATGATTGGACGTACTCCGGGCAACATCGTTGCTATACGACCTATGAAAGATGGAGTTATTGCAGATTTTGACATAACTCAGAGTATGATAAAATACTTTATAAAAAAAGCTATGTCAAACGGTGTATTAAGTAAGCCGAGAGTTGTTATTTGTGTGCCTTCGGGTGTTACTGAAGTAGAAAAAAGAGCTGTTGAAGATGCAACTCTACAGGCCGGTGCAAAAGAAGCCTATCTGATTGAAGAACCTATGGCAGCTGCTATTGGAGCTGAGTTACCGGTAGAAGAACCATCAGGAAGCATGGTCGTTGATATTGGCGGCGGAACAAGTGAAGTTGCTGTTATCTCTCTGGGCGGAATAGTAACAAGTAAGTCACTGAGGATAGCCGGTGATGAACTGGATGATTCCATTGTTCACTATATTAAAAAGGAATACAGCCTTATGATTGGTGAGCGTACTGCAGAAGAAATAAAAATGACCATTGGAGGCGCATTCCCTAGAACAAAAGAAGAGACAATGCAAATAAGAGGTAGGGATCTAATTACCGGTTTGCCAAAAAATATTGAAATTACTTCCTCGGAAATAAATGAAGCTTTAAAGGAACCGGTTAATGCTATTATCGATTCCATCAAATATACACTCGAGAAGACTCCACCGGAATTGGCTTCCGATATTATGGACAGAGGAATAATGCTTACCGGCGGCGGAGCGTTATTGCATGGACTTGATAAACTTATCGTGCAGGAAACAGGCATGCCGGTTTCAATAGCTGAAAATCCTTTGGATTGTGTTGCTCTTGGTACAGGAAAAGTTCTTGATGAAATTGAAACATTAAAAAGGGTTCTTATCTCACCTAAGAGATTGAAGTAGACCAAAATTAAGTTTTTGGTTTTTAGAGAGGAGATAATTCCTTGAAGTATATTAAAAGTAAAGCATTATTCTTAGTTATAATAATACTTGTAATTATTGTGTGTATTGGTTTGACATTAAACCCACTGAGTAACGTAAACTGGATTGGAAATATAATTTCTATTCCGTTTACCTCGGTGGAAAAGTTGTTTTCATATACTGGGGGCAAAGTAGAAGAAGGTATAGGTCTTTTTAATGATGTGGAAGAACTCAGGAATGAGAATACAAAGCTGAGAGAGACCATTGATAAATTAAATAGTGAGCGAACGGAATACTTGAGACTTAAAAGTGAGAACGAAGACCTTAAAAATGTGCTAAAGATGAAGGAACAGCTGTCGGAATTTGAATTTGAGGGTGCAAATGTTATTGCAAAAGATACAGGTAGTCTGTTCAATATATTTTTAACGGATAAGGGCTCAACAAGTGGAATAGGCTATAACATGCCCGTTATAACAAGTAAAGGCCTTGTGGGTAAAGTTGTCCAGGCACAGCCCTTTTCTTCGAAAATTATCAGTATTATTGAAGATGGAAGTGCTGTCAGTGCTATTGTTTCTAAGAGCAGGGACCTAGTAGTTGTTAAAGGCGAGGCGAAGTTGTCTAAAGAAGGACTTTGCAAGCTTGAGTACATTCCGGAAGATTTGGATTTATCACAGGGTGACAAAATTGAAACTTCCGGTATGGGCGGAATCTATCCTAAAGGCATTATAATCGGGACTGTGAAAGAAGTGAGAACCGGGGAGAGTGACCTTGACAGATATGCTATAATTGAGCCCGCTGCAGATTTGAGAAGGCTTAGTCAGGTGGTAATTCTTAAGAAAAGCAATCAAGAAACATCATTAGAAATGGAAATGACAGATAAATGAGAAATAAGATAGTACTGTATGTTATACTTATATTTATTTTTGTAACAACACAAGTTACATTTCTAAATTTCATAAGTGTATTTGGGGTCAAGCCAAATTTGGCTATTATTTTAATAGTATGTATTTCTCTGCTGGAAGGAAGAACTCACGGTGCCATTGTGGGTTTCTTTACCGGACTCTGCCTGGATGCCATTGTAGGAATTGCACTGGGATTTAATGCGTTATTGGGAATGCTGCTGGGATTATTGCTGGGAAATATAAATAAACGATTCTTCAAAGAGAATATTTTAGTTATGGCAATTTGTACTTTCTTATCAACGCTTTTATATGAATCGGCAGTTGTATTCACTAACTATTTTTTTAATCAAGAGGCAAACTATTATAGCATACTTACAGAAATCATTTTACCTGAAGCACTATTTAACAGCATTTTAGGTTGTGCTATATTTATATTAATTATACTGGTTGGCAAAAGATTTATTAATATGGACGAGAAGAATAGATATTAATTGGGATTTAAAGTGGTGGTTAATTAATGAGACAGTTTTTTAAAGATAGATATACTATAATTGGAATTATGATCATTTTGGTATTTGGTGTAATTGTTTATCAATTAGCAAATATACAATTAATTCAGGGCGAAAGTTATTTTACACAATCACAGAATGTTAACCTTAGGTCAAGAACCATATTGGCTGAAAGAGGAAATATTCTTGACAGATATGGTGTGCCAATAGCAGTTAATTCATCAAGCCACTACTTGATGTTGATGGACACAGGTGCATCTGCTGATGAATTGAACGAAATATTGTATAAAATTTCCAAAATACTTGAGAAGAATGGTGATGATTATAAAAATTCATTTTCCAAGTATTTGACATATAATCCTTTGGCGTTCGGTTCGAAATTAGTGAACAGTAAAAATAGAATAAAAATTTTAAAGAATACCACTGGCACTGGATATAAGTTCAGTGGATTAACTCAGGAATCTACTCCTGAAGACATATATAATTATCTGAAGGATTCCGTTTTTAAAATCGATGATAAGTACACTGATGAAGAAACCTACAAGATTATGACACTACGCTTCGAGATTATGGGGTATAATTCTTTAAATCCAGTTATTGCAGAGAATGTAAGTACTGATACAATTGCTGAAATTGAGGAAAGAATAGATGAATTTCCCGGAGCTATATTTGATTCCGTTCCGAGCAGAAAATATATCGATGCCCAGTATGCGGCCCATTTGGTAGGTTACGTGCGTGCAATAGATGAAACTGAGCTTGCAAAAAGAACAGATGAAGGCTATACAATGAATGATATCATAGGGAAATCCGGTATAGAACGTACTGCTGAGGGATATTTACGAGGAGTAAATGGATATAGAAGAATTGAAGTAGACGATAACGGCAAGACCAAAATAGTGAGCGAAGAAGCTGTTAAGCCCGGAAGCGATGTTGTTCTGACCATTGACATGAGGTTACAGAAGGCTGCAATGGACTCACTTGCAAAAAATATAAAGCTTATCAGGGAAAGGCCGCACAAGAGAAATTTCAAAGATGCATATGCGGGTGCTGTGGTGGCAATGGATGTTAAAACGGGAGATGTATTAGCTATGGCTAGTTATCCGAGCTTTGACCCGTCTATTTTTTTAGCGAGTCAGGAAGATAAGGAAGCACAAAAGGCTATAAGTGCACTTTATGATTCAAAAAACACCACAACCTCAGAATACAACAGGGCTATTGCAGGTATCTATGCGCCTGGATCCACTTATAAGCCTCTGGTTGGAATTGCAGCCCTTGAGGAAGGAAAAGTAGATCCTTGGACAAAGTATTTTGACAAGGGTTATGAAATTTATGACGGCAGGAAAATTGGATCTATAGAATATAACTCATGGGGGTATGGTTTAGGATCGATTAACATGATTCAAGCTATTCAGAAATCGAGTAACCCATATTTCTACGATACGGGAAATAAGGCCGGGATAGACAATATTGTCAAGTGGGCAACAAGGTTTGGATTCGGACAAAAAACCGGAATAGAATTAATGGAAGAAGAAAAGGGTAGGATTTCATCCAGAGATTATAAAGCTAAAGTAAACCCAGACCCATGGACAATGACTGATACAGCTCAGTCATCAATAGGTCAGTTGTACAACGGTTTTACACCTATACAACTAGCTAATTACGCGGCAACAATTGCCAACGGCGGAAAGCATTTCAAACCGCATATAATAGATAGGGTTGTGAAGTACGATGGTTCGATAGTGACAGAGACTAAGCCTGAATATGAGATTCTGCCGATTAAGGAAAAGAATATGAAGATTATACAGGAAGGTATGATTGCCGTTGCAAATAGTGAGGACGGCGGTACTGCAAAAGATGCATTTAAAGATTTGTTACCAATTAAGGTTGCAAGTAAAACAGGTACTGCTGAAACAGGACAAGAGTCTAAACATTCTTCCAATGC
>CAYQCA010000037.1:6677-24322 GCA_964415835.1 uncultured Clostridium sp.
ACAGTTAATGGATTAACTATTATTTTAAGACAGGATGCAACCTTTGATGAAGTGGTAAGCAGTATGCGGTACAAAATCAGTACTGCGGGAAAGTTTTTCAAAGGTGCAAAATTGGCAGTTAAATATAAAGGCAGAATATTAAATGAAATCGAGAAAACAGAGCTTTTTAACCTTTTGGTAAGAGAAAGCGGAGCTGAAATAATATCCTTTGATGAAGATTTGGAAAATAACTCAACTAACGGCACAAGTGAAGCTAAAACGCCTGACAGAAATAATCAAATAAAAAAATATATGTTTTTTAAGGGTATTGATGAAGGAACAACAAAGTTTTATCGTGGAACGGTCAGATCAGGCCAGAGGATAGCTTTTGACGGTAATTTGGTGATACTTGGTGATGTTAATCCCGGTGCAGTTATAGAAGCTACGGGAAATGTTGTTGTAATGGGCTTATTAAGAGGTGTAGTACATGCCGGCAGTGATGGCAACAAAGAAGCAATTGTTGCTGCACTCGGCCTATATCCTACTCAGCTTAGAATAGCAGATATTATTACAAGATCTCCGGATGAAAGTGGTGCCGGAATAAATTTAACACCTGAATTGGCATATATTAAAAATGACACACTTTATGTAGAGAGGTTTTTACCGCAAAGATAGCATAGAGAGGCTGTTATTGACAAAATTGAAAAACAAATATATAGTTTTAAGTATAAGTGTAAAAATGCCAATTTTACATTCTGTGTATAAATATTATTTTACATATATTCATTTCAAGAATTGGAGGCAAAGCTGTATGGGAGAGGTAATTGTAATTACATCCGGAAAGGGTGGAGTAGGTAAAACTACTACTACTGCCAATATTGGAACAGGTTTGGCGCTTTCCGGAAATAAGGTTGTGCTGATTGATACTGATATCGGATTAAGAAATCTTGATGTTGTAATGGGTTTGGAAAATAGAATAGTCTATGATCTTGTTGATGTTATTGAAGGTGTTTGCAGAGTAAAGCAAGCTTTGATAAAGGATAAGAGATACGAAGGCTTATATCTTCTCCCGGCTGCCCAGACAAGAGACAAATCTGCAGTTTCTCCAGAGCAGATGATAAACCTGGTAACAGAACTGAAAAACGAATTCGATTACATTATTATCGACTGCCCGGCAGGAATAGAGCAAGGCTTTAAAAATGCCATAGCCGGTGCAAGCAGAGCAATTGTTGTTACAACCCCGGAGGTTTCTGCTGTTAGAGATGCAGACCGTATAATTGGTCTTTTGGAAGCAAATGAGCTCAGAAATCCCAAACTTCTTATCAACAGGGTTAGAATGGACATGGTTAAACGCGGGGATATGATGAATATAGATGATATAATTGATATTCTTGCAATTGATTTAATCGGTGTTGTACCGGATGATGAGAAAGTAGTTGTAGCTACAAATAGAGGTGAACCGGCCGTTACTGACGAGAAGTCTTTGGCTGGACAAGCTTACAGAAATGTTACAAAGAGAATTCAGGGCGAAGATGTACCGATTATGAACCTTGAAAGCGAAGAAGGCTTCTTGTTCAAATTTAAAAAACTATTAGGTTTTAAAACTACATAAGGAGGGTAACAGTATGCTAATTGACTTTGCGAAGCTCTTTGGCAAATCTAAGCCATCAAAAGATGTAGCCAAAGAAAGATTACAGTTAGTACTGATTCACGATAGAGCAAATGTTTCTCCTGAGTTTCTTGAGATGGTAAAAGGTGAAATAATAAAAGTAATACAACACTATATGGAGATTGATGAAAGTGCACTGGATATCCAGCTGACCAGGACCAAGAGTGAAGAGGGCGATAGGGTTGTGCCTGCTTTGGTTGCAAATATTCCTATCAAAAATGTAAAAAATGCGGGTAAATAAATAGAAGGCATGTGATTTATAATAATGAATATAGCATTCATAGCTAATGATAACAAAAAAGAATTAATGGCTAGTTTTTGTATAGCATATAAGTCGATATTTCAGGAGCACCATCTCATTGCAACGCGTTCAACGGGTATGGTTATCAGTAAGGCAACAGGACTGAATATAAACCTGCTTGCTTTTGGCAGTCTGGGAAGTCAGCAGTTAGCGTCTCAAATTGCAGTAGATGAAATTGATATGCTGATTTATCTAAGAGATGCTAATTATGAGGATAAACACAACAGTGAACTGCTTTTTAAGTATTGCGACGCAAATAATATTCCTTTTGCGACAAATATTGCAACTGCTGAGGTTTTGGTCAAGGGCTTGGAACGTGGAGACTTTGCCTGGAGAGAATTATTACGGAATGGATAAATTCATATTTTGTATAAAATGCCTGGACTTTTGTTCCAGGTATTTTTTTGTTCCAGATTCTTTTTTTAGTCATATAATGCCATCAAGAAAAATATAATTTTACAAATACAATATGATAGCGAAGCTAACACGTTGATTGAAAAGCTTAATTTTATTCGCGAAGGAAAGGGTGAGAGATATGGATGAAATAATTGTAAGGCCTAAGTACTCACGCCAGACGGGTACACAACGAAGAAGGAGAAGAGAACCTGAAAATGAAGTAATGTCAACCGTATTTGCTGCAAAATTGCTTGTTGTAGTGATAATATTATCGGCTTTGGCATTATGTAAGGCTGCAAATACACCTGCAACAAATTATCTGATATCTAAAGTGAAAATTATTACAAATACCAACTATGATTCAAATAAGTACCTTATTAATGCTGCTTCTGCAATTGGTATCAAATTGCCAAAGGCAGCACTTAATACACAGGATACAGATAACAATGATACTACCAGTAATGCTGTAAACGATGGTAAAAGCGATATTACTACAGCTGTGCAAAATACTGATACTATTAAAAATGATACACAGAATACAAAAACTGCTGAAACAGAGAGTGCAACAGATGAAATAGGAATACTTTATGATCAGGAAATTAAAGATATAGCTGAAAAGTTTTCTATGGTGACTCCCATAAAGGGCGAAATTGTATCAGGTTTTGGATCCAGAACCCTGTTAAGTGGGGCTTCGCAGTTTCACAGTGGAATAGATATTGAAGCAAATATTGGAACCTCTATAAAGGCAGCTCTTGGCGGAGAGATCATTGATTCGGGCGCAAATCCTAAGTATGGCAATTATATAAAAATAAAGCATAATAACGATATTGTGACAGTATATGCACACTGCTCTATGTTAATTGCAAAGGTAGGACAAAAAGTAAATCAAGGGGATGTAATAGCAAAAGTAGGCGATACTGAAGGCCTGGGTGGAGCAGATTTGCATTTCGAAGTATGGAAGGGTGATAAGGCTGTAGATCCTGAAAAGCTTTTAAACTATATTAATCAGTAAAAGTTGAGAATGGTAGATGGAATTTGGAAAACATATTAAACTAAAAATAGATATTTTTATTATTCCACTTATCATGTTGGTTCTACTGTATGATTGTTTCCGTCAATATCTTATGACTTTTATATTTATATCCTCACATGAACTTGGACATATTTTGGTTGCATTATTGCTGGGAGCAAAATTTAATAGCTTAAGAATCTTACCGATAGGTTTAAATGCTATAATTGATAATCAGCGATGTGATAAAAATAGCAGGATTTTAATATACTTGGCAGGTCCATTTGTAAATATAATAATGGCTGCCGTTTGTTTTGTGTTGAAGGGTTTTCATCTTAGCACATTAATAAATATATCACTTGCACTATTTAATTTACTCCCGATTCAACCCATGGACGGCGGAAAGATTGCATTAGAAATTTTGTCAGTCAGACTTGGGTTATTTAAAGCGAATAAACAGCTGGAGACAGTCTCAATAATAGTTTCTATTATTATTATCCTGTTTGGGCTGCTGGTTTTTATTAAAAATAAATATAATATCAGCTTTGTTTTAATTGGGATTTATATAATATCATGTTTAAAAGCTAATAAGAGGGAGACCACATTTATGAATATTAAAAATCTTTTATTCAGGCGGGCTAGAATTATCAAAAAAGGAATTTATCCCGTACGCGAGATTGTGGTTATGAAAAATATGAGCATTGCAAATGTAATTAAAGCTATGGATTATGCTGACATGTTTCATTTAGTAAGCATACTTGATGATAATCTTAGAGTGATCAGGGTAATGACTGAGCAGGAAATACTGGACGCCGGCATTGAGAATGGCGCGGATATAACGTTTGATAAATTGTTGACAACCTATCGTAATTAAGCTATATTTTAAATGTTGTATTGAACTTATTCCTTAACAGAATAAGTTTTTTCTTGCAAATATTACATGTTATGTAAACAGATGCTTTCTGATAAACTTATAAATTAATGTGTTAACAAATGAATATTTATTGTATAATTGTTGATAAATAGGATTGAATACTACCTGATTTTTGTGGGAGGAGTTAAAATGTTTAAAATCGTAAAAAAAGAAGTATTAAACCCAACAGTTGTTCTGATGGAAATCGAAGCTCCATATATAGCTAAAAAAGCTCAACCGGGACAGTTTATTATTCTTAGAATATCAGAATCCGGTGAAAGAATACCTCTTACTATTGCTGATTATGATAGAGAAAAAGGAACAGTAACAATTATATATCAGTTGGTTGGTAAGACTACTCAGGCTTTGTCGGAAATGAATGAGGGTGAATATTTATTGGATTTTGTCGGACCTTTGGGGGTTGCTTCACATCTTGAAGGCTACAAAAAGGTTGCCGTTATAGGTGGAGGTCTGGGTACTGCTATAGCATATCCACAGGCAAAAAAGTTGCACGAATTGGGTGCTGAGGTTCATGCAATAACAGGCTTTAGAAATAAAGATCTGATTATTTTGGAAGACGAGATGAAAAAGGCTAGCAGTAAATTAATAGTTGCTACCGATGATGGTTCAAATGGAAATAAAGGCTTTGTAACCAATGTGCTAAAGCAGCTTATAGAGGAAGGCAACAATTACGATCTGGTAATTGCAATCGGACCGCTTGTAATGATGAGAGCTGTAAGTAATTTGACAAAAGAATATGGAATTAAAACTATTATAAGTATGAATCCTGTTATGATTGATGGAACAGGAATGTGCGGCGGATGCAGATTGACAGTCGGAGGGAAAACTAAATTTGCCTGTGTAGACGGACCTGACTTCGATGCTCATGAGGTTGACTTTGATGAGGCAATGAGAAGACAGGGTATGTATAAAAAGCAAGAGAGACAATCTGCAGATGATCATGCATGTAAACTGGGGGGTGTGCAAAATGCCTAATATGTCACTAACAAAAGTAAAGATTCCTGAACAGGAACCGGATATAAGAAATAAAAATTTTAAAGAAGTAGCTTTAGGTTATGATGAAGCTATGGCAATCGAAGAAGCACAGAGATGTTTGAACTGCAAGCATAAGCCTTGCGTTGCAGGCTGCCCTGTAAATGTAAAAATTCCGGAATTTATCCAGCTGGTTGCTGAAGGTAAATTTGAAGATGCATATAGAAAGATCAGGGAAACAAATAGCTTACCTGCTGTTTGCGGAAGAGTTTGTCCCCAGGAAACACAGTGCGAGCAATTATGTGTTAGAGCTAAAAAAGGTGAATCTGTTGGAATAGGCCGTCTTGAAAGGTTTGTAGCAGATTGGTACATGAAAAACTGCAAAGTTGAAACAGTGAAACCAAAGAGCAATGGTATAAAAGTAGCTGTTATAGGCTCAGGACCTGCAGGGCTCACTTGTGCAGGAGATCTGGCAAAGCTGGGTTACGATGTTACAATTTTTGAAGCATTCCATGTTCCCGGTGGAGTTCTAATGTATGGTATACCTGAATTCCGTTTACCAAAGGCTCTTGTTCAGGAGGAAATACAGACTGTTAAAGATCTGGGAGTTAATATACAAACCAATATGGTTATTGGTAAGATTTTTTCAATTGAGGAACTGAAAAATGAAGGCTTTAAAGCCGTGTTTATAGGATCAGGTGCAGGACTTCCTAGCTTTATGGGAATTCCGGGTGAGAACTATAATGGTGTTTATTCAGCAAATGAGTTTTTAACCAGAATAAATCTGATGAAAGCATATCAATTCCCCGCAACAGACACACCTGTTTTTGTAGGGAAAAATGTAGCTGTTGTTGGCGGCGGTAATGTTGCAATGGATGCTGCAAGAAGTGCTAAACGTCTGGGTGCTGAAAATGTTTATATCATTTATAGACGTTCAGAAGCTGAGCTTCCCGCAAGACTAGAAGAAGTTCACCATGCTAAAGAAGAAGGCATTATATTCAAGCTCCTGACTAACCCAAAACAGATTATCGGCACTGAAGACGGATGGGTAAAAGGAATTGAAGTTGTTGATATGGAACTGGGTGAACCGGATAAATCTGGCAGAAGAAGGCCTATTGAGAAAAAAGGTTCAGAACATGTTATTGACATGGAAACGGTTATTATAGCTATCGGGCAGTCACCAAACCCACTTATCGCATCAACTACTCCCGGACTTGATACACAGTCATGGGGCGGAATAATAGCTGATGAAGAGACCGGTGCAACAAGCAAGATTGGCGTATATGCCGGAGGAGATGCGGTTACCGGGGCAGCTACTGTTATTTTGGCAATGGGGGCCGGTAAAAACGCTGCAGAGGCTATAGATAAATATATTAAAGAAAATATGAAATAATATTTACACAAAAAAAGGAGCACGAAATAATGAAAACTTGGGTATTGTACTATAGTAAAAGTGGAAATACAAAGAAAATAGCCGATGCTATCGCAGAGGAGCTGGGTGTTCTGAAATCAGAACAAATACCACCGGCATATCCGCCTGAGAATGTGCAGTTATTATTCCTGGGCACAGGTGTCTATGCAGGCAAACCGGACCCTAAAATGATTGAGTTTGTTAGAACTTTAAATACCAACAGGGTTAAAAACGCTGTTGTTTTTGGAACTAATGGAGGTCAGGATACAGCGATAGAAGCAGTAAAAGCTCTATTAAAAGAAAAGGATATTAATGTAATTGATGAGACATTTTCATGTAAAGGCAAGTTCTTCTTGTTCTTTAATAGAAAAAGACCGGACAGCAATGATATCAAATCTGCAAAGGAATTTGCCAGAAGAGTATACGATAGCTTGAAAGCATAGAGAAGATCTAGAGGTGGTTCTTTTCATCAGTGACAGAAGAACCACCTCTAATTTATTCAGGGTCATTTTATTGCAATTGGAACCCAGTTGTTTTGGGTTCTGATAAGAGTATTAATAAGAAGGTCCGTACCATTGGTCAGTCTTGCAAACTTGAACAGGTATTTTTCGCCATCTACACCATCCACTATTATTTCTTTTGTGTTTTCATCTTCCTGAGGTGCATACTGCTTCATGATAAGACCCGCTCTGTTACCGTACACTTCTTCAACATAAGTTTCGGCGTCATGAGCCCAGCCATGGTAAGCAGCACATAAAAAATCCTCAGGGGTTAAGTACAGTGAATCTATGAAATATGCATTATTGCTATCGATAAGGGTTATCTCGCCGGTATAATAATTAAAGGTAGTGGAGCCGAAGCTGGTGCCTTCAAGAATCTCCAATTCTATAAAAAACTTAAATTTTTCATTATCTTCAGTAATTACAGGAATTACTTTAATTAAATTTATATGGCCGATCCCTTGAAACGAATCAAGATATTCTACATAAGTCATTGTCTTCTTGTTATTTTCAGATAAGAAATCATAGGCGATAGGATATGGTGTTTGCCCGAAACCTACTGAACCGCAACCTCCCTTTTTATTTTCTGTCATATTTGATGCCTGCTGCAGAACACTAAAATAATTTATCAATGAATTTATTGGGGTATCTATAACCGATGGCGGAACGGAGCCATTCCTGAACGTTTGAGTTAATATGTTCAAATCAATAAAATTATTATTCAAGGAATTTTCCCGTGAGGGTCTAAAGTATGTATCGTTGTAGTTAAATTTCTTTTTATTTAATATTGAAATTGTTTGACGTGATAAGCTGGCATCTGAAGAGGATATATCAGCAGCTTTATCCTTTTGCTCTATAATCCCACCAATCATATAGCCAGTGGTAAGCTCGTTCTGGCTCTCCACTCTGATACAGATTGCCGTTATGGCAAAAATAATCAGACAGAGAGAAACGATAGCACTTTGCTTTGTTAAATAACGCATAAGCTCCCCCTTAATGTAGTATCTAAATAAATAATAAATATAAGTAGTTGTTGTCCAATCTAATATAGGCATAATATAATATATTCAACTGGGACTAGATATAATCTCAAAAGGTGGAAATAATAATAAAAATGAAATAAAAAATCTGGAGTAGCATATGGAGTATATTTTATTAGTTTTAGTCATTGGAGTTTACGGACTGTTAAATTATTATATAGGCCTTAGGGGCTTTCAGAGTATAAATGCTCAGATACCCATTAATAAAGCTGTTTACTGGGCTATAATCATCTTTTTTGCTACAGCGTATATTGTTGCAATGATAGGAAGGAATTATCTTCCTCGGATGTTAGAAAATTTGATCTATACCCTCGGAGGTTATTGGTTAGTTGCATTTGTATATTTATTGATTATTGTTGTAATAATTGATATTTTAAGAAATTTAACAAAGAAGCTTAATTTTATACCCGGTTTTATAAAAAATAACACATGGTTCGTTGCATTTTCTGTAATTGCAGCTGTTGCTGTAATTCTGGCAATCGGCACGTACAATTCCATAGTGCCCAAAGTAGTAACATATAGTGTAAATATCGATAAAAAAGCATCCAGTATGAAGCAGCTTAAAGTTGCGATGATTTCAGATGTCCATTTGAGTGAAACTATTGGAAAGAGCAGGCTTGAGAAAGCAGTAGAAATTATAAATGCCATGGGGCCGGACATTGTGGTAATTGCAGGAGACTTAATTGATAATGACATTGCACCTGTAAAAAGAGATAATATGCTCAGCCCGTTGAAGAACCTAAAAAGCAGCCTGGGGACATATGCAATCCTTGGAAACCATGAATATTATGGCATGAATACAGATGAGATAGTAAGGATGATAGAAGACACTGGTGTTAATGTATTAAAGGATAAATATATCAAAATCCAGGATAGCTTTTATTTGGTCGGGAGAGAGGACAAATCCAGCATTATAAACGGTCATAAACGTCTGGAACTGGATACGCTGCTAAAAGAAATTGATGAAACCTTACCTGTTATTGTGCTTGACCATCAGCCCTCTGATTTGGACAAGCCAAGAAAGCAGGGAGTGGATCTGCAATTATCCGGACATACTCATGCGGGCCAGTTTTTCCCGGTGAGCTTGGCAACCAGCCTTATATTTGAAGAGGATAATGGCTACTTGAAAGATGGAGCTTTTAATTTGATTGTTTCTTCAGGATATGGAACATGGGGACCGGCTGTAAGAGTAGGCAGCCAATCACAGATAGTAGATATAACAGTGAATTTTAAGTAACAAAAAAGCCATATTAATGAGCTTTTGGACTCAATTTATATGGCTTTAAAGTTTCAACTACTTTTTCTTTGGAACGTTAAATTTAAATGTCCTCTTAGGTTTTGGGCTATCTTGCGGTTTATCCATATCCAGAATTGCTGAGTATTTAGGATAATACATTTCAATTATATTCTTTACAGTTATTTTGATAGCGGAGTACAAAGGTATTACTATAATCAAGCCTATGAAGCCTAAAATCGGAACAATACCCATCAATAAAAGTATTACCGTCAGAGGATGAATATCCATACTTTTCTTCATTACCTGAGGTGAAATGAAGTTATTATCTATTTGCTGAACGATAATCATGACAATAAATATTTTAACAGCCATAAACGGGTTATCCGCCAGCGAAAGCAGTATAGCCGGTACAATACCTATCCATGGGCCAAAGAACGGTATAATGCATGTTATCATCGCAAAAATGGCCAGTAATAATGAATATTTCAGACCGATAATCAAATATCCTATATACATAAGCAACCCGATAAAAAAGGCTACTGTGAGCTGTCCGGCTATGTAACTTGATAATACATTATCGATATCAGAAAGTATTTTTCTCAGATTACTCTTTTGTGCCGGAGGAGCAAACCTCACAACACTGGGTGAAAATTTCTTGTCGTCCTTTAAAAAATAAAACAATACCACAGGAATGATAATAATTATAGAACCAATGTTTGTAATAGTTCCGATAAAGTTGATAGTACCCTTACCAACGTTTGCGGCAAGACTTTGCATATAGCTTGAAATCTTATTGATAATATCCGAAGTTTGCAGATCCTGATTATTGAAATAACTAAAAAGATTACTCTGCAAAAGGTTGTTTACGGTATTTTCGGCTTTTTCATATAAGCCCGGAAGGTTCTTAATAAATTCATTAAACTGTCCCTTTATTATTGTGCCGGTGTATGAACTAAGCAATATTAAAGCAGAAAGAACAATGACAAATGCAAGAACAATTGCCCAAATATTTGGAATTTTACCCTTTTCAAGAATTCTCACCAGTGGTCTGAGTATGTAATAAATCAGCCCTCCAAATAGTAATGGAAAGATTATAGAATAAATAAAGCTCTGAAAAGGTGAAATAAAGAAATCAATCTTTCCAAACATGAATATTATTAGCAAAGTCAGTAATAAGTAAATGCCATACCTGAAAAGTTTAACCTTAAAAAAAGGATTTGTATTATTAATGTTATTGTCCATGGATACCTCAATTTCCACTATCTTAAAAATAGTATTAACTTCCTTATAATAGATTATAATTTGGATTAACAGAATATACAAGAAATTAAAAAAGATAAACTTTATAACAACAGTAAATTAGAATCAATTGCGAAAAAAAGTCTGTATTGAGGAGTAGCTCCAAATATGATAATCTGATTTAGGAAAAAATTTATAAAAATTGAAATATTAAAGGATAGTGAATAAAATTGAACCATCTTGATAAGCTGGAAAACAAAAGCATTCACATTATTCGTGAAGCATACAGACAGTTTCCCAATATGTGTATGCTCTGGTCGATCGGAAAGGACAGTACTGTTCTGCTTTGGCTTGCACGTAAGGCCTTTTTTGGGCATGTACCCTTTCCACTTGTACATATAGATACTCACTATAAAATTCCAGAAATGATTATCTACCGGGACAAATTAGCTATGCAATTGAAACTGAATATGATTTACGGAGAAAATGAGGAAGCTCTTAAAAATAAAGAAACGTTTCCTGATGGCAATGTAGGAAGAATACAATGCTGTAAAAATCTGAAAACTGTGCCCTTGCATAATGTTCTGGGAAGAGATTGTACACGTTACAGGTTGAATCATCAAACAGGCAGCTATGAGTTGGATAAAAACTCCGAGCCATATACAGGCGTTATTGTCGGCGTTAGAGCAGATGAAGAGGGAAGCCGTTCAAAGGAACGTTATTTTTCTCCGAGGGATAAAAACAATGACTGGGATATAGCTTCTCAACCCCCAGAACTTTGGAATCAATATAAAACAGAATTTGCCCCCGGGACTCATGTTCGAATTCATCCGCTGTTAGATTGGACAGAGCTTGATGTCTGGGAATATATTCGAAAAGAGAATATTCCAGTGGTATCGCTGTATTTTGACCAAGGTAATGGTACAAGGTATCGCTCATTGGGATGTGCACCATGCACAAAACCTGTTGAGTCAACAGCACGGAATGTTGAAGAAATTATAACTGAACTAAAAGAAGGAAAGTTTTCTAATATTGCCGAAAGATCAGGACGCGAACAGGATAAAGAGGACGGCGGAGGTTTGGAGGATTTGAGAAGGGACGGTTATATGTAATGTCAGATAAAATTAAAGAGGAGAACCGTCAAGATATAAGGATTGTTGTTGCTGGACATGTTGATCATGGAAAAAGTACCGTAATCGGACGTTTACTTGCCGATATCGGTGCGCTTCCGCAGGGAAAATTAGAGCAAATACAAGAGAGATGCAGGCGGTCAGCTAAGCCCTTTGAATACGCATTTTTACTTGATGCATTAAAGGATGAGCAGGCGCAGGGTGTAACCATAGACTCTGCAAGATGTTTTTTTAGGACGCAGAAAAGGGATTATATTTTAATTGACGCCCCGGGCCATACTGAATTTATTAAAAACATGGTCACCGGAGCATCAAGGGCGGAAGCAGCTGTTATAGTAATTGATGCTGCAGAAGGAATTAGAGATAACTCCAAAAGACACGGTATATATCTGTCTTTGCTGGGAATGAAGCAGGTATGTGTGTTGATTAATAAAATGGACCTAGTGGAATTTAAGGAAGAGCGGTTTAATGAAATTGCCAGGAGCTATGCGGACTATCTCAGTACAATCAATATGGAGGCGCTGTGTTTTATCCCGGTAAGTGGCTTTAATGGAGACAATATTGTCTACCAATCGGAAAAAATGAAGTGGTATAAAGGCAGAACCTTATTTGGAATGTTGGAAGCTTTTGATACAGAAGCTTCGCTTTACAATTATCCCTTCCGGATGCCTGTTCAGGATGTCTATAAATTTACAGAAAACGGTGATCAAAGAAGAATTATAGCAGGTACGGTTGAAGCAGGTTACATAAAGGTAGGGGATGAAATAGTATTTTATCCGTCGGGAAAAAGCAGTTGTGTAAAATCAATTGAATCGTTCAATACAGAGCAAAAGGAAGTAATTACAGCCGGATACGCTACAGGCTTTACCCTTGAGGAGCAAATTTATATCAAGAAGGGTGAGCTTGCAGTGAGGCATGATGAAGCAAAGCCTCTAGTGGGTTCACGCTTCAGAGTAACGCTTTTTTGGCTTAGTAAAAGACCTGTAAGAGAAGGCAACGACTATCTATTTAAGCTCGGGGAGACAAAGACAGGTGTTAGAATTGAAAAAATTTTCAGTGTAATGGATGCCACTGATGCTGTTTTTAAATCAGGGCAGCAGATAAATAATTATGAGATTGCCCAATGCGTCCTCACGCTGGAACAGGATATTGCCTTTGATACCTCAGATGCTTATCCTACTGCTGGCAGATTTGTCCTTGTTGAAGATTATAATATTGCAGGAGGCGGTCTGATACTTGAAAAGCTTCAACCACCGGAGCCTAAAAAGCTTTTTCCCAGCATTGGTAAAGTAACATATGACGAGAGGTGCAGGCTTATGGGACAAAGGGGTATTGTACTTTGGCTTACAGGGCTTTCAGGTGCCGGAAAGTCTACAATAGCAATTGAGCTTGAACGCGAGCTATACAAAAGAGGCAAATTTGCTTACAGGCTTGACGGTGACAACCTTAGAGATGGACTGAATTCTGATCTTGGCTTCTCACTTGCTGACAGAACAGAAAATATCAGGAGAGTGTCCGAGACTGCCAAGCTGTTCCGGGACAGCGGGATGCTTGTCCTTGTTTCATTTATTTCGCCGCTTCGGAGCATGCGAGAAATGGCAAAGCAAATTATCGGAGAAGAAAATTTTGTTGAGATATATGTAAAAGCCCAGCTGTCAACATGTATTGAGCGGGACACGAAGGGGCTGTACCAAAAAGCAATTGATGGCAAAATTAAAAATTTCACAGGGATTTCATCCCCATATGAGGAGCCGGATTGCCCGGATATTGTTTTGGACACGGATAATAACAGTGTTGAAGAATGTGTAAATTTGGTTTTGGAGTATCTTGAGAAAAGTTCTCTGAAAACAGATAGGGGGATTTTTAATGGGGATAGTTGATTTTTTATTAGTAATTTTTATTGGTTTTCTGGCACAGCTAATTGACGGAGCACTTGGTATGGCGTATGGTGTAAGTTCAACTACGTTTATGATAACAGCAGGTGTGCCTGCAAAAATAGCAAGTGCAAGCGTGCATACAGCGGAGGTATTCACTACTTTTGTATCAGGTATTTCACATTGGAAATTGAAAAATATTGACTGGTCTGTTTTTAAAAAATTGGTTTTCCCAGGGGCAATTGGGGGGGCCGTTGGTGCGTATATTCTTGTAAACTTTCCAGGAGATATGCTTTCACCCTTTGTAAGTGTTTATCTATTATTAATGGGTGCTTTTGTACTTTTTAGAGGAATATGCGGGGTGACCAAAACTCTGGTTAAAGGAAATAAGCTGATTCCCTTGGGCCTTGTTGGGGGCTTTTTTGATGCTGTAGGCGGAGGAGGCTGGGGACCAATTGTTACCTCTACTATGGTAGCTTCGGGGCATCCGCCGAGATATACCATCGGCTCAGTCAATACCGCAGAATTCTTTGTGACAATGGCTCAGACGCTTACATTTACAGTATTTTTAGGTGCAGGCCAATATTGGCAGTACATTCTCGGACTTGCAATTGGTGGTGTACTAGCTGCTCCACTTGCAGCATATATCTGTTCAAAGATTTCTGACAAGAGTATGCTCCTTATTGTAGGTATTCTAATTATCCTATTAAATGTATATAATCTTATAAAATATTTCGTTTAATTACAATATTTTCTATTTCATAGCTATTATTTACATATATTAATAGCTATAATATTATTAACAGGTGTTGGGAATTTGTAGTATATATAGAATTATATTCTTCATTCGAGGTGAATATGAGGCCATTTCAATGTAATTATAGCGGCAAAGCATTAACTTTGCTTAATGAATTAAATATTTCGCTGATTCTATCTACATATCAAGCTGGCAAGGTCATTATTATGTCAAGTGATGGCATACAGATGTACCAGCTTATAAGGGAATTTCAAAGACCTATGGGAATTGCGGTAAAGGGTGATATGATGGCACTTGCAGGAGCGTTGGGAGTTACTTTATTTAGAACTGATACCAACTTTGCCAAAACATATCCAGAAAAGCCGGATACCTATGATGCATTTTATTTTCCTACGGCTATGTTCAGAACGGATTATGTAGATATTCATGATATTGCATTTACAAAGCAAGGGCTTGTAGGTGTGAATACATCATTTAGCTGTCTATCGAAGCTGGATGGAGAGTATTCCTTTAATCCAGTTTGGAAACCCAAATTTATAAGTGAATTTGTCCCAAAGGATTTATGTCACCTTAATGGCATGGCAGTTGATGAAGTAGGAAACATAAGGTATGTAACAGCTTTTGGAAAAACTGCTTCAAAGGAAGGCTGGAGAGAAAGTAAATTAACAGGAGGTATTCTTATTGATGTTCAGACTAACGAAATAGTTCTGGATAAGCTACCTATGCCTCATTCTCCCCGAATTTACAAAGGAGAAGTGTATTTGCTGCTTTCGGCAGAGGAAAAGCTAGTAAAAGCAAATCTGCATAACAGTACATATCAGGAGGTTGCAAAAGTTGATGGCTTTATAAGAGGCCTAACCTTTATTGAAAACTATGCGTTTATTGGGGTAAGTAAACTGCGTAAGACACACACCTTTTCGGATCTTGACATTGTGGATAAAGAAATAAAGTCTGGAGTAGTAATTGTTGATATCAATTCGGGCGAAACAGTCGGAGAGATCAAATACGAAACCAGCGTAGAAGAATTGTATGATGTTCACATCCTGAATGGGTTTAAAAGAGTGAACATTCTGAACTACCAGCAATCATTGAGGCATAGAGCTCTTATCACACCTTTTGGTTGCCAATGGATAGAAAATTTGAAGGACAAGCAATAGTGTATTATAGAAGGAGAAAAACTATGAAAAGAAAGATTAAAAGGTATTCGGAATACCAACAATCAATGTTCAACAAGTACTCAATTGATGAGAGCTATTTGCAAACGGGAAAGCAAAGAAGGGCCTGTTTGGAGCTACTTGAAAAAATTGATACGCATCAGGAAATTGACGAAAAGTCAATGGTTGAGAAAATTGCTCAGGCGTTTCAGGGAAGTATGCTGCAAAAGAGAATAGCTTCCTGTGTTACGGTAGCTGCCCTGCTGGTAGCTCTCCAGAGTGCACCCTCAATGGCGCTTGCAGCTACAGACTATCAGCCAAAGGCTGTGGCTGCTTATTCTCAGGTGATTTCGGAAGATAATAGTGTAAAGATAGACAGTGACAGCTATCTTGGTGCGATAAAGCCTGATATTCAGCAGCAGATTAAGACTACCTCTCTGCACCTTTTATCCAGCAAACCCCTAATTAATACTTTCAGCCCTTTGGACGTCAATGGAGTTCTCCTTGACGGAGATTCCGACATTGCGCTGTTTCCAAAGCAGGAAACGAAAACGCTGACAGTAATTGATACGAACCTTGAGGACTGGGAAATCCTCCGTGATGGTGTAAAGGAGGGTGAGAGTCTCCTTCTGGATGCTGAAGATATGCCTTTGGACACAATAATTGCAAAGCTCAAGGAAATGGGCAAGGTTGATTGTCTCAACATTGTTTCACACGGTCAAAGCGGAAGGCTGAATTTTGACAATGGTGTAATTGATGCTAAGTCATTGGAAGAAAACAAAAGCAAGTGGACTGAGCTTTCGGGGTATCTCACTGAGGATGGAGATATTCAGCTGTATGGCTGTAACATAGCTAAAGGGGACGAAGGAAAAGCCTTTATAGAAAAGCTGGCACAGGTGACAGGAGCCGATATAGCTGCATCCATAAGTCCAACAGGTGCACAAAGCAAGGGCGGAGACTGGACACTGGAGGCTATTGTTGGGGATGTGGCTGGGAGGTTGCCGTTTGCAGCAGATGCAATTGGGAAGTTTATGAATCTACTAGACACCCAGACCTTTAATTTTTCAGAATTTTCTGTCTCTGGTGACAATGTCACAAACGGCAATTTTATTCTAAGCGGTTTGTTTACTAAAATACCCCCTGATACTGGTTACACTGGATTTAAAATGATAAAGAATGGTTCCTTCGCAGTCGCAAATGATAGTTATGGCTTTACAAATTATAATATGAAATTTGTATTTGAAACGAATGAATCAACGCTTGATTCGTTCGTGCTTGAAAATATAGGTCTCTGCAGGAATCGCAATGAGAGTTATTGGGACAGTTACTCGGTTTTTCTTCAAATTTATGGTTATACTGTGACAGGTGATATAGTTAAATCTGGTCCAATTACGATTACAAGCGGTGACACGACCGCAACTGCATTCTCCAATGAAGCAAATTGTTTTGATGGTATCCAGTTGGATTCCTTTGCGATAATTGCAACTACCGACAGTGGACTTACCACTTCGGCGCTACATTTCCATTCTTTGTCCGTAAGCGATATGATAGCGCCGGGACCATCTGCACCATCGACACCAGATTTGACGACAGGTTCGGATACCGGTGCATCCAACACAGATAATATTACGACGGTTACTACACCGACCTTTACCGGTACAGCAGCAGTTGGCAGCACAGTCAAGCTCTATGACGGAACCTCTGAAATTGGATCTAGTACGGCAGACGGAAGCGGCAACTGGAGTATCACGAGCACTGCACTGGCTGAAGGAAACCACAACATTACGGCAAAGGCAACGGTTGCGTCTGTGACAAGTGCAGCATCCTCAGCTTTGAGTGTAACGATTGACACGACAGCACCTTCAGCCCCATCAGCGCCGGATTTAACTGCTGGAACTGATACAGGTACTTCAAGCACAGACAACATTACGAACAACACAACACCAACCTTTACAGGAACAGCTGAAGCAAACAGCATCATTACGCTTTTTGACGGAGCCTCCCAGATTGGGGGCAGCACGGTAGACGGGAGCGGCAACTGGA
>CAYQCA010000038.1:0-8014 GCA_964415835.1 uncultured Clostridium sp.
TCAGCGATTGCTTTTTCATCGTTATATATGGGATAGAGTGTAGTTAGAAGTAGACTTTCTTCTTCAACAAAAGGGAAGATATCAGGCACCTCCATTAAAGAAACATTTCTGACTGAACGGCTTAATCCCTGGATTCCTGCAACAAGCTCCACGTTTTTGAAGCCTTTTAAACTCAGTATCTTATTTACCTTTATCAAAGCATCACCGCATTCCATAATTTTTATTTTCCCCGTTTATTATAGCATGTACGATGCGTTGGTGAAACTTAATAATTTTTAATTTTTTGGTAAAGCAACTATAAATTCGGTACCTTGACCGATTTTACTTTTTACTTCAATTGTGCCTCCATGGGCCTCAATAATTGCCTTACTGATAGTGAGCCCTATTCCTCGCCCCCCAGTCATTCTGTTTCTTGACTTATCCGCTCTGTAGAATCGTTCAAAAATATATGGGAGATCCTCCTCAGAAATACCATGGCCGTTGTCTTTTACCGCAATTTGGGTTAATTCCTTTGACCCCTTAACGCTTACACTGACCTTCCCTCCGGCGGGTGTATATTTTAAAGCATTCGATAATAGGTTTAAAATCACTTGACTTAATTTATCTTTATCAGCTGAAACTTTTTCTTCAGTTCCTATGAATTCAATCTCTATACCTTTATTTAAATAGTCAGTCTCAAAGTTTTGAATCAATCGTTTTGAGAGCTCTGCAATATCAAAAAGTTCTCTGTTTAGAGCTACATTTTCACTTTCATACTTTGTAAGGTTCTCCAGGTCACCTACCATTTTATTAATCCGTACAATTTCCTCATGACAGCTTTTAAGCCTATCAGCATCTGCCTCCCAGATTCCATCAATCATTGCTTCCATATGGCTCTGCAAAGTGGCCAAAGGTGTTCTCAGTTCATGTGCCACATCACCAGTTAGTCTTTTTCTTAGCACTTCTTGTTTTTCCAACGTTTCAGCCAAATTATTTATTGTAGTTGTCAGCTGGTTAATTTCGGTTGTATTTGACTTCCCAGAAATTCGCTCAGAGTAAAATCCATTTGATATAGACTTTGCTGCTCCAATTACTCTGGAAATAGGTGAACTTATTCTTTTAGCCATAAAGGTTCCTAAAATCAAAGCCAATATCAACGAGAATATTCCTACCCCTATTAAAACGTTGTTAAGTGCATTTATAAAAGCCAAATCATGCTCATTCATATAATAGGAACCATATGTCCCTATTTCAACTACTCCTACTTGATCTAACTTAAAATTAATCGGATATGGAACTTCTGTATAAGTTCCGTCACCGGATCCATAACGGCTGCCCGCATTGCTGGCCATATGTTCAATAATCCTCTGACACATACCATTATTATGCTGTGTAGCATCCCATAAAATGCTACCCTTATTATCTTTTACTTTAATAATTGTTCCATTCTCAAGAGCGCTAGCGCCAATAGTTTCAATTACTTTCAAATTCCACTTGCCATCTCCCAGGTATTGTGCTGAAAGGGTATTTACAAGTTCTCTGTTTTTCTGCTCCTGATTTGTTTTTACATATTCCCTGAAATGTTTTTCAACAAAGATATTAGTAAGTACACTTATCAACAAAACACTAATAAGCCCAACCATAACATATGATATTGAAAGCTTTATTCGTAAACTTTTGGTCATGCATTACTCTCCTCCAAATCTATACCCGATTCCATGAACCGTTAGCAAATATCTTGGATCCTTAGGATCATCTTCTATTTTCTGCCTAAGATTTTTTATGTGCGTATCAACAGTCCTGTCAAATCCATCAAAGTCATCTCCAAGAGCAAAACTGATAAGCTCTTCTCTTGTAAAGGTTTTCTGAGGATATTTTATCATAGTCAACAGGATTTTAAATTCATTAGGAGTCAGATTAATAGTGTTTCCTTGTTTCTTTACCAGATGCTTGTCATTATCAATGACAAGATCACCAAAATTGTAGCTAAGGGTCTTTGCAAGTATGTCAGGGTCTTCAGATGTTCTTCTAAGTACAGCCGTAATACGAGCAATCAGCTGCTTTGGGCTGAAAGGCTTTGTAATATAGTCATCAGCACCAATATCGAGGCCATTAAGAATATATTCTTCTTCTACTTTTGCAGTAAGCATTATAATTGGAACTCTAGATTTTTTCCTGATTGTTTGGCAGATTTCTTCACCTGAAAGATCAGGAAGCATCAAATCCAGCACAATCAAATCTGGAGCAGATTTCTCAAAATGTTCAATAGCTTTCCGGCCATTATATGCAACATATACTTCAAAGCCGCTATGCTCGAGATAGGATTTTACAACCTCTACAATTTTTTCTTCATCATCAACAACTAATATCTTCTTTTTCAGATTAATCAAGTTCCAACCTCCTAATTATACAAAGATACCTCGCTTCAGAGTTTGATTTGAAACGAGGTGCCTTGGTTACTCCTGTACTGCAATTCTCCTACTTTACAATTACATCATATCCCTGATCTTCTATAGCATCAAATATTGCTTTTCCAGTAACCTTTTCCGGGTCAAAATCAACAGTGACTTTTTTAGTACCCAGATCAACATCCACAATATTTACACCAGCCAAAGCTCCAACTGCTTGTTTAACACTGTTTACACAGTGATTGCAAGACATACCTTCAACTGTAATTTCTGTTATTTCTCTAGCCATAAATATTACACTCCTTTTTTATTTGCTTTTACATTTTTTAAACTTAATGAATTTGTAACTTATATTATATATACCCAAAACAAATAATAACAATAATATCAATTATTTGTGTAGATTTTATGAAGGAAAAAATTAGATTAAAATTCGGTAACAAATATTTACATGTTGATAAATCTAAAGTATAGTGAATATGTAAATATTCCATTTTACGAGGGGTGTGTTGATGAACTCAAGAAAATTAGTCTATTTATGTAGTTTAATTAGTGGATTATCTCTATTTATACTTGGAATATTACTTCTTATAAATATAAAAACAGCTACACCTCCACCGATACAGGGAAATAATACTCCCGAAAAATCCCATAGCTCAAATTCTTTAGATTTGGTTGAAAATTATATAACCGGTGGCAATCCAATGAATTTCTTGGTTTTAATAAAAGAAGCCTCAGGAATGCATACAGATTCAATACTCATAGTTAACTACGACCCAGGTACAAGCCAAATTAGTACACTGACTGTTCCACGAGATACAAAAGCCAGCAACTCAGGAATGTTGAAAGTAAATAATCTATACGAAAAAGGTACAAATCTGCATAAAGAAGACAAGCATAAAGCAGCTGAATATGCGGCTCAGATTATAAGTACACTTACAAATATATCTATTGATTATTATGTTTATCTGGAAATTGATACAATTAAGGAAATAATCGATAAATTGGACGGCGTCTACTTTGATGTACCTGCAGATCTGAAGTATTCAGATCCAACACAGGACCTGTACATTGACCTGAAAAAGGGTTATCAGCTTCTTGATGGCGATAAGGCCGAGCAACTGCTGAGATTCAGAAAGCCACGTAATTTATCCAAAGCATCGGCTGATTTACGCAAATTTTATGATGGATCAGATTTGAAAAGAACTGAGATGCAAGTGAGATTTGTTAAAGAATTTATAAACCAAAAGGTAAATCTGCTGAATTTACCTAAATTTATACCGATTATAAATTATACTTTTGAAAATGTTATCACAAATGTTTCTCTTTCAGACACTCTGAATTTATTGGGAGGATTCGCTCAGTCATCACGGCCTGAAATGAATACCTTTAAATTGCATGGAGTAGACAAAATTGTAGACGGAGAAGATTATGTAGTATACATTAATAAATTCGAAGATACAAAAACACGTGATGTCTTGAATGCTCAGAAAATAATTGATAATCATTTTATTTCAAAATCCTCGCTTTTTACACCTGACAAAGCTAAGAAATATAATTATAAGGATATTTTAAGCATAAATCCATCAAATGCTGAGACCGACTCTGTTGGAGATGGTCAGGACAAGCCATAAAAGATAAGCTGGTTAGATATGGATAATGCCATTCTCTAACCAGCTTTTATTTAGCAATTATTTTTCAGCTCTGAAACCAGTGACTGGTATTCAAGCTCTAATTTGTCTTTTTCTATACTTGATAAATTTGCGATTGAGAGTTTTGCCAGAACTTCGGTCATTCTCATTTGTAGCAATAGCTTATCAGTTTCTCTATTTTTATTAACTTTTGGAATACTATTCTTATCTTCATAGTCGTTTAAATTGCCTTCAAACTCAGTTATTTCTTTATTCTTAACTATAATCAGTCTATTAGCTACAGCATTAATAAAGGCTTTGTCATGGGAAACAAAAATAAATGTACCCTCATATTCACAAAGAATATTCTGAAGAGCTTCTATTGAGGCCATATCCAGATAATTCGTAGGTTCATCCAGTAGGAGTACATTTGCATTTGAAACGAACAGTTTTGCAAATGCTACCTTAATCCTTTCCCCACCGCTCAAAACTTCGGCCTTCTTATAAACACTATCACCTGAGATTAGCAGCCGCGCAAGAATAGTTCTTGCAGTAGTCTCTTTTTGCACACTCTCACGCATTACATTTTCTAGTACTGTTTTTTGAAGATCAAGATTCTCAAATCCTTGATAGAAATACCCAAAAACAGCCTTAGGTACAACATTGATATCATTATTACCTTTATCTTGTTTGTAGCTTTGGTAAATCTGATTCAGCAAGGTTGTCTTCCCGGCACCGTTATCTCCAACAACTGCTTGTTTCAGGCCATTATATATCTGAAACTTCGTGTTTTTAAAAATCTCAGTCTTTGTGGATTCATTTACGTAGCTGAAGCTAAAATTGGTAGCTGAAATAACAATTTTGTTTTGAGGCGGATTTGTTAGTGAAAAATCTAGCTTAATACCAGGATTTTCTTTTGGCTTATTCTTAACTTCCAGCTTTTCCAGCCTCGTTTCAATACTTTTTGCTGCATTATGCAATTTCTCAGAAATTTCAAAAGCACTTCTCTTGTGTAAACGTGCCTCAGAATTGCCCATTCTCTTCGGTGCTTTCCTTATTGATTTTGCTCTTGCTTTTCGATTAATTATTGCATCCTCCAGGTGCTTTTTCTCAGTAATATAAGAATCAAATTCAAACCATTCTCTTTCTAATTTTTTTTGCTTTTGATGCTTAAAAAATGAATAGTTTCCGTTATAAAATGTTAACTTTCCATCTGATACCTCAATTATTTTATTGCATATACTATCAAGCAGTTCTCTGTCATGGCTTATCAGAACTAAAGATTCTGCAAGATCTAGTTTTTGCTTTAAAAGCTGTACTCCCTTAAAATCAAGATTTGAAGTTGGTTCATCCGCAAACAAAAGAATATTGTTTTTGCTTAAGGCACCAGCTATTTTTAATCTTGTCATTTCCCCTCCACTAACAGTACTGTTACCAATTTTGTCTTTTACTTCGAATTCACTTAAAACCTTGCTGTCAGCGATTATCCTTTCCTCAGAAAATTGCCTTATATATGCAATATCACAGAAATGTCTGACCGTACCCTCGTCTGGGAGCAGGTCCCCTGACAAAACATTCAGTAGTGTAGTCTTGCCGGCTCCATTTTGGCCAACAATACCAATCTTGTCTCCACTTTGTATTTTAAGTTCATCAAATGAAAATATTTCTCTTTCTCCAAAGAATTTTTTAATATTATGAGCTTCTAAAATAAGCATAAAAAAATCTCTCCTTTGCTTTTAAAGCTGGAAAGATTCAATACACACATTAATACAAAAATCCACGTAGAATAAGTTAACTCTGACAGATGAGCATAATAACATGCCCTAAGTTAGTTAACGGTAACCCTTTAGTAATGAAGGTATAATGTGTTTTTTGAACTAATCCAGCAGAAATATAGGGATAATAAATCCCCAAATAAATCTAAAATCGATTGGAATGCTGAATTAGTTATTTTTCATTACACAAATACCTTACCCTTTCAAAAGATATATACAATTAGTATATAATTAGTATAATATATTAAATTTATTAAATCAACAGTTAAAAAAAGCCCATCGCCTAAATGCCATACATTCTGAAATGTTATTCCAGATGCAGAAAAGCAATCGGGCGGTGGACTCAGCTTTTAAAATTACTTAAGAGCAAATGACTCCCAAATTTTAGCAAGGATTTCTTTGTTCTTTGTTCCATAGAATAAATCATTAACTTTCAAGTTTACCATTATTAATTTTCCGTTCTTATCCATAACATATGTAAATTCTCTATACTCTATATCGTTCTCAACATAAGTTGCTTCATATTTATAGCAATTTATACCCTTTTCAGGAACCATTGTCTTATTTATAAGTTTAAAATTTTCGCCCTCCATCTTAGCTAAGGCATCATCTAAATTTTTTATGAAATCATTGAATGGAATACTATCAAGCACAGAAATATCAGCTTCCATTGAATTTAAAGAGTAAACAATATTTTCTTCTGTACTCGTATCCTTTTTCCAATTGGAAGGAATTTCGAATGAAAACAAATCATTATTTATCTTACGAGGTTTATTAGAAATTACTATTTTATCAGGATCAAGAAGCTTACCAATATTTTTAAAATTCAGCTCTGAAAATTTAAAGGAATTAATCATTCCTTCAACCAATTTTCGCTGTTTGCTGTTGTTGTAAGCCTTTTCAGGAATTTCACAGCCAATTACATATTTGTAATTTTTGTCAACGAAAAATATATCCCATCCATAATAAGTTCCATCGTACAGTTCAATTGAATAATATACTTTATTACATTTTACTCCACCAATTACCGTACTTTCTTGCTTAATAACTTTATAAAGATCAGCATTTAATTCCTCACTGTCTTCTTTAATGGAATCTTTAGTTACAGAATCAAGAGTTTCTCCTTTATCTAAAGAATAAACCGCTACAGATAAAACGCTATTGTCTTTATCGTTAAATACTACGCTGTTCTGAACTGAGTCACTTTTATATTCTATCCAATCCGGGAGCAGGTTTATAGACCATTTAAGTCTTGTATCCTGATATTTTCTATACCCTGAAGCATTGACATCTGAAAGGTCTTCTGTACTTCCGTCCTTCTTGAATTTATATTCGAATGAATTAAGAATATCCTGATATTTGTCGTCCAGATATGAATCCTCATTATCAGTTATAAGAAGAATATCATACTCTTTGTTTGGAGATAGAAAAACTCTTTCCTGATAAGTAAATTCATCATCCTTATATACAAACTCAACAAATTCAAGCTCATTTTGAGTTTGGGTCGAATAGTCAATAAGTGTATACTCATCAAGGTATTCAAGAAATTCATTAGCTACATCATCAAGGGTTTGATCTTCTTCCCGGTCATAAATATTTAATGTGATAAAATATGATCCATCTTGTGAGTCAAATTGGGTTTTAGTACCATTGAAATCTCTGTAGTATAACTTTAAATCTTCCGGTAAAAGCATTGACCATTTATGATAGCTATCACCTATTTTGCTCTTATTGGTTTTCTTGATAAGTGAACTAAAGTCCTTGATACTGTTCGGGTTCACAATTTGCTTTGTAAATGAAACCTGTCCTTTTTCATTTTTCAAATCAGCTCCTAAAGAATCCGCAAGAAACGATATTGACACCATGAAAGAAGAATTTTTTATGTAAGGTGCAGAATCCATCTTGACAATTTTTCCTGCAATAGTAGCTTCTTTCTTCTTTTCAGTCAATTTTATTTCAACATCATTATAATTAATAATAGCTGTTTTAGCTTTCAAATCAACTTTAAGTGTTGCGTTAAGAGCATCAGATATTACATTAACAGGCACGTAAGTTATTCCTTGCACTAAAGCACTAGCTTCAGCTTTAACAGTTTTATCATTTACTGTGTAATTCGCTGTTCCTACTTTAAATGTAACTGAAATAACCGTTCCTAAATCCTGATCATTGTCCTCAGCAGCAAAAATATTTACTGAGCTTAAAAACAAACATAAAACCAAAC
>CAYQCA010000038.1:8114-24025 GCA_964415835.1 uncultured Clostridium sp.
CAAACATAAAACCAAACCAAATAAAACAACTAATTTTTTCATTGTAAACCCCTCTCCCTGTATACGTTATAAAGCGATTCTTCTCAGAATATTATGATTTTTTCCAACCTTGTATTACTAATTTTTTAATTCATCCAAAGCTAAATTAATACTTTGAGTATTACCATTTCTCCTCAAATTGATCTTTATCTTATCTCCGGGTAGCAATCCTTTAACTGCCTCATTTAAGTCAACCACAGTATTTACAGATGTACCGTTAATACTATAAATGTAATCATTTTTCTTTAAACCATATTTTTCTGAACATGAGCCTTTCTCTATATGGGTAATCTTCAAACCGTTTTTACTTGGCAAACCATATAAAGCAACTGTATCGTCCTCGAATTCTGCACCAAGAGTCACTCTTTTCACTTTGCCATATTTGTAAAAATGATTTAAAACAAACTGAATTGTATCAACAGGAATAGCATAGTTCAAGCCTTGTGCATTCAAAGTTGTAATTGAATTGATACCGATTACATCACCCGAAGTGTTTACAAGTGGCCCCCCGCTGTTGCCAGGATTTATGGCTACATCGGTCTGTATTAATTTATACTGATAATATCCATCGATACTTCTATTTAAGCCGCTTATTACTCCTACAGAAGCAGAATTTCTATTTTGGAAGGATATTGGTGTTCCAATGGCAACAACCGATTTTCCTATTACAATATCCTGTAGCTTTCCAAATTTAGCTGGTGTCAAGCCTATTTTATCAATTTTTATAACAGCCAGATCACTCATACTATCAATGTATTTTATTCTTGCATCATAGCCCGAACCATCTGACAATACAACAACTATTCTAGTCATGTTTTCTACAACGTGAGCATTTGTTAAAATTTCACCTCCTGATTTGATAACTACACCGGTACCAAGGGTTAAACCTTCCGAATATGTACTTGCAGCGTCTGTATTCCCTATTATACCAACAACAGAAGGTCCTATTGATTGGACAATTTTAGGAATAATATCATTACTCGAATTTGTAATACTTACTGTGTTATTACTTAGCTTGATGTCATAATTTAATACTTTTGAGAGTGCCTCGGCATCAACGTAAACTTTATTATTTATTGTGGTTGCGCCAATATTCACATTAGTTCCATTAATTAAAACTTTAAGATTGGAAACACCTGAAACAAAAAAATAAGAACAGCAAGAAATTAGTAAAACAGTACAAAACAAAAGAATTTTAAGATTCGTTTTCATATTTATCCTCGATATTAATAATATTTATCAATAATAACATTATTTCTCATTTATTACAACACTTAAAAGTTCATCGAAGATCAATTTAAAGGCATAATTAAAAAGGTCGAATAAAATTTCTAACTATAAAATAGATTGACATAATAATAATAAAGAGGACCCATACAATACGATTTCTAGGCAAAATTTTCTTGTGTTTTCCGAATATATACGTAATAAGTTCAATGTATGCCAAAAAAGCAATTATAATCCCAAGAAGAGGAACAGGATTAAATCTTAATGAACCAGCAATATCTCCTATAAGTAAATGTTGAACACTTCTGGTATTTCCACAGCCGGGGCAATAAATATCAAAAAAAGTTACACTTGGACACTGCGGGAAAGTAGTTCCAAGATAGATTAACTTATATCTAAGGAAATAAACCAGACTTAATGCCGCAAAAGGAAAAATACAAACTAGAATTTTAACAAGTAACGGTTTCTTATCATTCATATGCTTTAAACTCTTTAACAAATCTTGCCTCCTCAACAATATAAGGTTTAATCTTTACTTAATAATCGGTATCTGTTCCCGTACACTTTTTACCATATCCAAATCAATTTCCGAAAAGATAATTTGTTCCTTCTCATCAGCTCTGGCAACTATACTTCCCCAAGGATTACATATCATAGAGTTACCGTACGCGACGTAACTTGCTTCAGTATTTCTGGCAGGTGATACCGCAGCATGAAATACCTGATTATCCAGTGCTCTGGCTCTGACTAACAGCTCCCAGTGTGCCGGCCCGGTAGTCATATTAAAAGCTCCGGGTGTAATAATAATTTCAGCCCCGGTGTTCCGCATTTCCTGATACAGCTCACCAAATCTAATATCAAAGCAGATGGCAACGCCGATTTTACAGTATTCTGTGTCAATGACAGTAACATCGCTTCCACTTGACAATACATCAGATTCTTTAAAACGTATACCATTCTTTATATCAACATCAAACAAATGTATTTTTCTATGTTTACCGATTATTTTGCCTTTTCGGTCAAATATCAAGCTGGTATTATATATCTTTCCATTACTTAGCTCAGGTATTGAACCTCCAACTATATACATTTCATTATACTTTGCTATTGATGAAATGACTGATACAGTTTCGCTATTTTCTAAATTTTCTGCATAGAGCGGAAATTTTGCAGTTTCATATGGACAATTAAACATTTCAGGCAAAACTGCAATATTTACACCATTCTTCTTGCAGTTCCCAAGCATTTCGCAGGCTTTATCCAGGTTTTGATGTTTATTTTCCGTTACTATCATTTGACAAAGACCAAGTTTTATTTTGCTCATAAAATCCTCCAATTTTAAAATAGCTACAGTTATATTTGTTTTAAACAATTATAACATGTTAAGATGAATATAGTTATTCTTTACAAATACTTTCCTTTTTGATACAATATGAATGAACGTTCATTCATATTTCAGAGGTGATTTATATGAAAAATTATTGCTCAGTATTAAATCAAATGATTTTGTCAAATTTTGAATCTCAAATTACTGAACCCAATATACGCAAAATCATATATTCCGCTATGGAGGTTTTTTCTAAAAAGAGTGTTGAAGCTTCAAAAATCAAAGACATTGCTCTAGAAGCAGGATTTAGTCAGGGTTATATTTATAATTACTTCAAATCAAAAGAAGCTCTCATTTCCAAAATTATAGAACTGGCTTCAGATGGAGCACCTAAATCGGTAACCTTCACAGATTCTCTTCCTCTTTCATCATTTGAGAAACTATGTACATTAGCTCAGGTAATGACAGATATAGATAGTTTAACTGTTAAGCATTTCAGGCTCACATTAATGATTATAAGTAGTCCTGATTCTATGCCGGAACCAGCTAAAAACGCTTATTCAGACAGTGCCGTTTCTACAATAAAAGCACTTGCAAAAATTATAGAAGGAGGACAAAAAAGCGGCGAAATTACTGACGGAAATCCTGCTACGCTAGCTATTTCATTTTTTGCAGCTGTTCAGGGATTGTTATTAATGAAGCTTCAGGCTAAAGATTTTAGTCTATTCCCTACCCCAGAAAAATTATTAGAATTTATGATGAAATAAGGAGGTCGGTAAATGATAAAAGTTTTTAAAAATAAAAAAGGACAGCAACTGTTGCTAGAATCCTACGACAAATTGCTGGAGCTTTGGGATGTCTCCCTTTCAGAAAAAGACATCGAAACTCGATATGGCAGCACACACATCATTTTTTGCGGAGATAAAAGCAATCCTCCTCTTTTACTATTTCATGGTGTTGGAGATAATACTGCAATAATGTGGATTTTTAATGCTAAAGAATTATCTAAAAGCTTTTTCCTTATTGCTGTAGATACTATTGGAGGGCCAGGAAAAAGTGTTCCAAATAATAATTATGGTAAAGGATTTAGTCAAGTACTCTGGATCGATGATATTTTAGATTCACTTGGACTAAAAAATGTAAATATTGCAGGAGTTTCAAATGGAGCATACCTGGCGCAGCTTTATACATCCAAACGGCCAAATAGAGTAAACCAATCGATTTGTATGGCGGGCTCTGTTGCAGTTCCTGCAAAAAACAAATTTGCTATGTTTAAAACCTTCAAAGTTTTTCTTCCAGAAGCGCTCTTTCCTACTGATAAAAACATAATAAGATTACTATCGAAAATCTGTGGAGTGAATAAAGATGTATTCCTCAAGAACAATGATTTAATACTACATTGGAAATATCTGCTTAAATACGGAAACCCTATGGCAATGGGCTTTCATAAGATTGAGCCATTAAGCGCTGAGGAAATAGCGATCCTATCTAAAAAGACATTATTTATTATTGGCAATTGTGATCCTATTACTCCTGTGGTTTGTACAGATATTTTTAAGGCCAACTCTATAAATTATTTAGTAATCGAAGGCGCAGGTCATGGAATTAATCATGAGTTTGCCTCGAGAATAAACAGTATCATTTGTGAGTATTTTTCGACTAATATGTCTGAAACATGAATGCAAAATAATAAAACAAGTCAGAAATCGTGATATCATTCCGACTTCTGACTTGTTAACTTTTTGCTTCTGCATTCTGATTTCAGCTTTTATTAATTCAAGTTGGCGTAGCCAACTTTCCTTGTTCTGTACTCCTATACTCCTATTACTCCTTAGTTCTGCACTAATTCTTCAAACTATGCAATGGAGCCGGTATTCTTCCGCCTCTTTTAATAAATTCTGAACTTCCGTACGAATTAACGGCCATAACAGGACCTGACCCCAGTAAACCGCCAAATTCTACTATATCTCCGATTTTTTTACCTGGAGCAGGTATAATTCTGACTGCTGTTGTCTTTGTATTTACAACACCGATTGCACACTCATCGGCTATGATAGCTGAAATTGTATCAGCTGAAGTTTCACCTGGTACAACAATCATGTCAAGACCAACAGAACATACACAAGTCATAGCTTCCAGCTTTTCCAGTGACAAAGCACCACACATTGCAGCGTCAATCATACCGGCATCTTCACTAACAGGAATAAAAGCACCACTCAATCCCCCAACATATGACGAAGCCATAACGCCACCCTTTTTAACTGCATCATTCAGCAGTGCCAAAGCAGCAGTTGTACCATGAGTACCGCACTTTTCCAAGCCCATTTCTTCGAGAATATATGCAACACTATCACCTATCGCAGGGGTAGGAGCCAACGATAAATCAACAATTCCAAAAGGCACATTCAGTCTGCGTGAAGCCTCTCTTGCAACCAGCTCACCCATTCTTGTTATTTTAAATGCTGTCTTTTTGATTGTCTCAGAAACTGTACCGAAGTCAGCACCTTTAACTTTCTCAAGTGCGCATTTAACAACACCGGGTCCGCTTACACCAACATTTATTACACACTCAGGTTCACCAACTCCGTGGAACGCACCGGCCATAAATGGATTATCCTCAACTGCATTAGCGAAAACAACCAACTTTGCACAGGCCAAAGCACCCTGATCAGAAGTCAGCTCGGCACATTTCTTTATTATTCGGCCCATCTCAGCAACAGCATCCATATTAATTCCAGATTTAGTGCAGGCAACATTTACAGAAGAACAAACTTTCTTTGTAGTGCTAAGTGCTTCCGGTATTGAAGCTATTAATTTTCTGTCGCCATTAGTATAGCCTTTCTGCACAAGTGCTGAAAAACCACCGATAAAGTTCACACCCACAGTATCAGCAGCTCTGTCCATTGCCTCAGCAAATTTAACGTAATCACTACTTTCACAGCTCTCAGCTATTAAAGAAATAGGTGTAACAGAAATTCTTTTATTGATTATTGGAATTCCATATTCTCTTTCGATATTTTCGCCTGTAATTACCAGTTTTTCAGCATATCTGGTAATTTTGTCGTAAATTTTATTACAGGAGGCCTTTATATCAGGATTACAGCAATCTCTAAGTGAAATACCCATTGTTATTGTCCTGATATCAAGATTTTCCTTTTGTATCATTTCCAGCGTTTCAATTATTTCGTAAGGACGCAACATTAGTATTCACCTCATATCCTATGCATTGAATTAAAAATATCTTCATGTTGAATCTGGATTTTCAACCCCAAATCTATTCCCTTTTGATTTAGTTTTTCTGACAAAACATCAAAAGGTATATTGCATTTTGATATATCAACAAGCGTTATCATTGTAAATACATCCTGCATAATAGTCTGAGTTATATCAAGTATGTTAACGTTAGTTTCAGCTAAAATATTGCTAACTGCCGCAATTATTCCAACTCTGTCTTTTCCAAAAACCGTTATAACAGCTCTCATTTTATAAACCTCCTAAAAGTACCGAATGTTTAATATTATATTACTTTGTCATAAAAATATCAATTACAACGCATATTAAAAATCAATAATTATTAAAATAAACAACAGAACATATGTTTGATTTTTACTTGCAGATATGTTATAATTTTACCACTATCACACTATACAAAAGATTACTGGAGATAACTATGGATTTATTTGATAAGCTTGGGATTTTGGCTGATGCCGCAAAATATGATGTTTCCTGTTCATCTAGCGGTGGTTCCAGGAACAATAATAACGGGGTTGGAAATAGCCATGCTGCCGGGATATGTCATACCTGGTCCGATGATGGCAGGTGTGTATCCTTATTAAAAATTCTCCTGTCGAATGAATGCGTTTATGACTGTGTCTACTGTGTGAACAGGGTTTCAAACGATTTACCTCGTGCTAGTTTTACAGCTGATGAGGTTATTGAGCTTACAATGAATTTTTATAGGAGAAACTACATAGAAGGCTTATTTCTAAGCTCAGCAGTTTTGAAAAATCCAAATTATACAATGGAGCTTATGCTTAACATAGTTAAGCGTCTTAGAAACGAACATGGTTTTTTCGGTTATATTCACATCAAAGCTATTCCCGGTGCTGACGAAAAGCTAATAAATGAAGCCGGCCTATATGTTGACAGAATGAGTATAAATATTGAATTGCCTTCTGATAATGGCCTTGAAGTTTTGGCACCGCAAAAGCCCAAGAAAACTCTGCTTAAACCAATGGCTCATATTCGCAATAAAATACTAGAATCAAAAGAAGACCAAAAAACATTCAGACATGGTAATTCCGAAGGTATAATGCAAAATAAACGAAACGTTGAAAAAAGTTCCAGAGCTTTAACCAAAGGTAAAAGTTTTGTGCCGGCAGGTCAAAGTACGCAGCTTATTATTGGTGCAACACCTGATAGAGATCTGAGCATACTAAAGTTATCCGAAGCTCTCTATGATAACTTTAGCCTTAAAAGGGTCTATTATTCTGCATTTGTACCCACAGTTACAGATCCTAGACTACCTGCTCTTGTGAAGCCCCCGTTACTCAGAGAACATCGGCTTTATCAAGCTGATTGGTTGTTGAGGTTTTATGGCTTCGGGGCTGATGAACTCCTTGATAAAAACAATCCTGATTTTAACCCTGAATTAGATCCAAAATCACACTGGGCTCTTAGAAATCTACATCTTTTTCCGGTTGAAATCAATTCGGTTAGCTATGAGATGCTTCTTCGAATACCAGGTATAGGCGTTAGGTCAGCACAAAGAATAATTGCTGCAAGACGTGTAGGCCGATTAAGCTTTGACAACCTTAAAAAAATCGGTGTCGTACTAAAACGTGCAAAACACTTTATAACCTGTCAGGGCAAAACCTATGAAAGTTACAGTGAAAATGAATTCATAGTAAAAGACTCACTTATATCGGCTAAGTTACTACCCCAAAGTAAAAAAGCAGTTGCTGGACAAATGTCTTTGTTCTCTGTCATTAATGAAAACGGATTGGCTGAAAACATGTCGGATTTGTATTTATTTGATTCACCTGCAAATACAAAGCAATGGCTTAGCTACTACACCCAACCACAGGATGGGAGGCTGCTTCTAAGTGATATACATTTATGATGGGACATGGGATTGCTTTTTAACAGCAATTCATCATTATTATTATGATAAGCAACAAGTGACTAATATTGAATCTGCTCTCTCTTATTCTCCAAATCTAATTGATGAATATAGAGAGATTGAATCTGATGTTCAAAAAGCCAAAACTGTCGAGCAGGCTATCTTAAATAAAATTTCCTATGAAAGCCTTGATAATATACAACGATGTTTTTTCTCTGAAATTGAAGGTCGCGAAACGTCTATTCTCAATTATATAAAGCTCGGATTTAAAATTGGAAGCAGGATTGATAGTATGCTTGGCGATCTGGTTGTTTTGAATGTATTGCAGCCTGCTAGAAAGCTTAGTCTGGAGTGTCATAGAATGCTTGGTCTGCTTAGATTTGAGCTGCTGGAAAATAATATTTATTATGCTCAAATTAAACCTGACCATAATATAATTACATTTATTTCTCCACATTTCAAAGAACGTTTCGCCGACCAAAACTGGATTATACACGATACCGGAAGAAACCTTGCTTCATTGTATAATACAAGGAAAATGTTGATTTCTTATATGGACCTGTCAAATATACCGGAACTACACCAAGATGAAGCAAAATTTCAGGACTTGTGGAAGAATTATTTTAAACATATCGCTATTAAAAGCCGTTACAATCCAAGGCTGCAAAAACAATTCATTCCAAAGCGCTACTGGAAGAACCTGACTGAAAAAAAGTCAGAATAAATTCAAACTTTCGTCAGTTAGCAATAATATCTGTTTCTGGATTGTTTATTAGAACTTTCCTCCACTATTCGTTTTGAATTTTGAAGGTGAATTCCCTGTAATTTTTTTAAATAATCTAATGAAATTTGCATAATCATTGAAACCGGATTGACTGCATGCCTCAGTAACCGATGCCCCATTTTCCAACAATTGCTTGGCTAAGGAAATGCGTCTAACTAAAATATAGTTATGAATTGTACTACCCATTTGGTCTTTAAATAGCTTGCATAAATAATTTTTGTTAAGAAACGATTGCTTTTCCAGGGTTGACAGTGATAAATCCTCTGTTAGATGATTGTTTATATAAGAAATCACCTGTGAAATTGGAGCTTTCAATGCTTGTGGTTGTTGTGTCTGTTTTTTGATGTCAGATATTCTGTCCTTCCAGCTTTCATTTAAAAAAGTTAAAATTTGAAGAAGAATAGAAAGTTTCTCTATTGGATTCCCATTATTATTTTGGCAAAGTATCGCAAGCTTTTCTATTAAAGAGTGAAAGACCATATTATCACTATGATCAAGCTTTATCAGATTATTCTTACCATTGTCCCTGTTTTCAAAGCAACTTAAGAGGCTTATATCAGTGGTTGAAAAATAACGAGCTATTTGAGGATTGAAATGTACGGTTATCCTTTCATATGGAGTAGCGCCCACAAATGTTGGTTTGTGAATCTCTTTGCTATTTAATACTAAAATATCACCTTTTTGAAGAATATATTTTTTTCTCTCAACAAAATAGTGAACATCACCTGATAACAAGTAATATATTTCATATCTGTTATGCAAATGAAATTCCATATTTGGCAACTTATCATTATAATTATGCGTACATTCCAAGCCAAATTCTATTATATTATAATCAAACATATATAGCTCCTATAAGTGAATTTTAGCAATATTTATAATAATATAAGCAATGATATGACTTATATTATATCTTATAATTTAAGTAAAGTAAATTTAAATAAAATTTGGAATCGAGTGAGCATATGAAATCTTTACTAAATTCGGCGGTTGTTGGTTGTGGTGCGATACATATTGCACACATTAATGGAATATTAAATTGCGGATATGCAAAACTTCAAGCAGTTTGTGATCAGGATGAGACTCTTGCTAGAAAGGTTTCCGAACAGCATAATTGTAAGTATTATATTTCATATCAAGATTTATTAAAGGACGACAGTATTGATGTTATACATCTTTGTACTCCTCATTACCTGCATAGTCCTATGGCAATTCAAGCCTTACAGGCTGGTAAGCATGTTCTTTGTGAAAAACCAATGGCATTGACTGTTGAGGAATGCAAAGAAATGGAGCAAGCCTCAATCAAAGCTCATAAATATTTGGGAATAAGCCTACAAAATAGATATAACCCCACAACACGTTATATTCTAGAGTTATTAGCCAGCAAGAGGTTCGGAGGTCTTCTGGGTGGCAGAGCCTTTGTAACCTGGAATAGAGATGCTGAATATTACACAAAATCACCTTGGCGTGGAAAGCTTGCAACTGAGGGTGGTGGATGCTTAGTAAATCAATCAATACATACACTCGATTTACTCCAACTGTTTTGTACCAATGATGGGAATGAAATTGAATCTGTTGCCGGTACAGTATCAACAAAAAGGCATAGCGAAATAATAGAAGTTGAAGACACAGCAGATGCATGTTTATTTTTTAAAAATGGATCCAGAGCTTTATTTTATGCAAGCAATGCTTATGTTTCTGATGCACCGGTTTCAATTGAGCTAACCTGTGAGCACGGAATAATTAATATGTTTGGTTCTATTGTTACACTTAATTCAGACAATGGTGTAGAAACAGTTAATTTTAACGATACAAATAGCACAGGAAAACGTTATTGGGGTTCTGGTCATGATGCACTAATTGATGACTTTTACAGTTGTATTGATAATCGGAAGGACTTTGCTGTAGGACCTGGTCAAGCCATGAGAGTTATAAAAATAATTGAAACGATTTATAAATCTTCTAGTAATGGCTCACTGCCGCAATTACTATAAATATACCAAATAGCACTACAGATAAAATATTACATTTTTAGAAAGGAAAATAGATTATGAGCAGGTTTACATTAACAGGTTTTGCAGATGAAATAGATCAAAACCTTGAAGTTCAGATGCAAGTCTTAAAAGAGCTCGGTATCAAACATATCGAAATGAGGGGTGTAAATGGAAAGAATCTATGTGATCATTCACTGGAAGAGGTCCGGGTTATTAAGGAAACTCTTGACCAGAATGGATTTGCATTATCTGCCATAGGCTCCCCTATCGGTAAAATCAAAATAACAGATGACTTTAAACCTCATTTGGACAAATTCAAGCATGTACTGGATATTGCAGAAATTATGAAAGTCAAGTATATCCGGCTATTTAGTTTCTTTATACCGGCAGGCAGCGATTACTCTATATATAGGGATGAAGTTTTCTTCAGAATGAAGGAATTAATAAATGCTGCTAAAGGAAGAAATGTTATCTTGCTGCATGAAAACGAAAAAGAAATATATGGGGATAATGCGGAGAGATGTCTTGATATATTAAAGACTCTTAATTGTGATTACTTAAGGGCTACTTTTGACCCGGCAAATTTTATTCAATGTAATGAAGAGGTTTATCCCAACGCATTTAATCTTCTTAAGCCTTATATAGAATATATTCATATAAAAGATGCAAGGTATTCAGATGGTATAGTAGTGCCAGCCGGTGAAGGAGAAGGAAAAATTCCGGAAATACTAAAAGAACTTATTCAAAATGATTTTAACGGGTTTTTAAGCCTTGAGCCGCATTTATGTGATTTTATCGGATTTTCACAATTAGAAGATTCCAACGAACACAAAGCACCTGCAACCGAGGGTATCTCACTTTTTATAAAAGCTGCAAATAAATTAAAAATAATATTAAAAGATTTAGGAGTGGATTACTATGAATAAACTACGTTATGGTATTATAGGAATCGGTAATATGGGTAGCACTCACTGCAAAATCCTACTCAGTGGCACTGTAAAAAATGCTACACTTGCTGCGGTACATGATATAGATCCGGTAAAAATCAATTGGGCAAAAGAAAATCTGCCATCTACTGTGAGAATATGCGACAAGCTTGAAGATTTCTGGAGTTCCGATATTGATGCAGTTATTGTTGCTGTTCCGCACTATGATCATGCTTCCTTGGCAATAGAAGGTTTTAAAAGAGGTCTTCATGTGTTGGTTGAAAAGCCTGCAGGTGTATATACAAAGCAAGTACAAGAAATGAATGATGAGGCTTTAAAAAGCGGTTTGATTTTTGGGATAATGTATAATCAAAGAACAAATCCAGTATATCAAAAAGTAAAACAGCTTGTTGCTGAAGGTGAACTTGGCGACCTTAAAAGAGTAATCTGGATTGTAACCAATTGGTATAGGTCCCAAAGCTATTATAATTCAGGCGGATGGCGTGCTACCTGGGCCGGTGAAGGCGGTGGCGTACTCTTGAATCAAGACCCTCATCAGCTGGATTTATGGCAGTGGATATGCGGCATGCCAACAAGCATTTATTCTTTTATGGAATTTGGTAAAAACAGAGATATAGAAGTTGAAAATGATGTTACTGCTTATGCAAAATATGCAAATGGTGCCACCGGTTTATTTGTTACTTCGACACATGAGGCACCAGGGACAAACCGTTTAGAATTATCCGGTACAAAAGGAAAAATTGTTGTAGAAGCTGATACAATAACTTTCTGGAGAAATGAAATAGATGAAGTTACATTCAATAAAAACTACCAGGGCGGATTCGGACAACCTGATGTATGGAAATGTGAAATACCTGTTCCAACCGATGGAGGAAAACAGCACGCAGGAATATTGGAAAATTTCGCAGATTCTGTTTTGAATAATACCCCTCTGCTCGCTCCAGGTATTGAAGGTATAAGAGGTTTGAGTATTTCAAATGCAATGCATCTTTCTGCATGGACAAACAGCTGGATAAACCCTGAACAATTGGATGAGGACCTATTTTATAAAATACTGCAGGAAAAAATAGCTGCATCAACCTATAAAAAAGAAATTTCAGCAAAAACTCTGGATACTTCAGGTACGTACTAACGAAGTGAACAGTTAAGTGACAAGTGAAAAGTTAAGAAAAACTCGGCATATTCAAGTATGCCGAGTTTAATTTTAAAAGTCGAAAGACTTTTTCCCATCATTGTTCAATTTTTGCTATTCACTATTCGCAATTAATGATTATTCAAGCTTATTTACCAGCTCTTTAAATACATTTCCCCTGTGTTCGAAGTTCTTAAACATATCAAAGCTGGTACTTGCGGGAGATAATATTACACAGTCACCGGCTCCGGCTTCCTCATATGCCCTCTTTACAACTTCCTCGTAAGTATTGCAGTGAATTATTTTTAATTCGTTATCCCTATCAGTCTGATTTATAAAATTATGATAAGCCTCCTCAATTTTAGGAGCTGTTGCGCCGATTAAAATGAGACATTTAACCTTTTCAGCAATTATATGGCCGATTTGATCGTATGGAATACCTTTATCCTTACCGCCTGCTATTAGAATTACTTTATTTTTAAAGGTACTAAGTGCAGCTATTGTTCTTGAAGGACTGCTGTCAATTGAGCTATTATAGAATTTAACTCCGTTAAGCTCACGTACCAGTTCAATTCTATGCTCTACCCCGTTAAAAGTTGTTGCTATTCTCCTTATTGTTTCAGGCTTTACGTAATTGATTGTTGCAGCAGTTGCAGCCATGTAGTTTTCAATATTATGAACTCCGGGTATTTTTATGCTCTCTGCGTCAACTATGTCAATTTCATTGTTATTGCTTTTTACAATTATCTTTCCATCCTGAAATACAACGCCCTCATCCAGATCATGAACTCTTGAAAAGAGAACGCAATTTCCCTTTGCTTCGTTCTCAAAACCTCTTGTTATATCATTATCGTAATTTAAAATCAACTTATCACCCTTTGACTGGTTCAAAAATATATTTTTCTTAGCATCAACATATTCTTGTAATGATTTATGAACATCCAGGTGATTCGGAGAAATATTCGTAATTACAGCTATCTTTGGACAATCTTTAATAGTTATAAGCTGAAAACTGCTTAATTCCAAAATTACTTTGTCGGTCTCCTTTACATCATCTATGTGACTCAGCAAAGGATTTCCAATATTTCCACCCAGCCAGCAGTTATAACCTTCTTCAATTAAAATTTTATAAATCAATGTAGTTGTGGTTGTTTTCCCATCACTACCAGTAACGGCAAAAACATCTGCAGGACATAATTTCAAAAACACCTCCATTTCTGATGTGAGCTCTGCACCATTTTTTACTGCATCAACTAGTTCAGGCAAGTCTGGTCGCATTCCTGGTGTTCTGAAAATCAAATTAAAGCCCTTTAGATTTGAAAGATAGTCATTTCCCAAAGCATATTTTATCGGAAGCTCCTTAAGCTCAGCTAATGCATCAGAAAGATTTTCAGCTGAGTTCTTATCAAAAGCAGTAATATCCACACCTAAGTTTATTAAATATTTTATTAAAGGGATGTTGCTGACACCTATCCCCAGTACAGCAACTTTTTTGTTCTTAATTTCTTTTTTGAACTGTTCTAGCTTAATATTCATGATTACCTCCGTTTTTCGCCTATTTACAGAAAAAATTATTTAAAACTATTGAAAAACTTTCTCACATATAGTACAATACTTTTGCGATTAATTCCTGCGGATATGGCGGAATTGGCAGACGCGCATGATTCAGGTTCATGTGAGAGAAATTTCATGCAGGTTCAACTCCTGTTATCCGCACCAAAGAGTTTGAAAATAAAATTTCAAACTCTTTTTTATTTCTTAATTTTTATCTAAAATGTAAAATTATCTTCATCTTTAACATAAAAAAATGTTCTTAAGGATTTAAAGTTATATTTATTTGCCATTATCAACTGTTCAGTACTCCCAACGAATAGTATCCCCTGAGAATTCAACGCTATATTGAACTTTTTATAAATCTCGGTTTTGGCCTCTTCCGTAAAGTATATAAGTACATTCCTGCAGACAATTAAATCAATATTTGTAGGGTATGGGTCTCTTAATAAATTATGCTGTTTAAACTCAACACAATTCTTTATTTCATCCTTTATTTTATAGTTATCTCCTGTCACATTGAAATACTTTTCCTTAAATTCCTTAGGTAAATTCTCTACACTTTTTGCATTATATATACCATTTTTCGCTTTTTCCAAGGCGCCCATATCAATATCCGTTGCTAATATTCTAATCGAGCTAAGCGGTAATATTTTATTTAATACCATTACAAGTGTATATGGCTCATCTCCGGTAGAGCAAGCTGCACTCCAGATGTTTATTTTCTTATTTTTGTTTAAAAGGAGGGGAAAAATTTCCTTTTCCAGCACAGACCATTGATCCGGATTTCTATAAAATTCAGATACATTAATGGTTAGGTAATTTATAAATTCTATATATAGTTCTTTTTTGTCTTTAAGTGCTTGAACGTATTCTTTGTATGTATTAATATTGTTCTTTTTAATTAAGGCATCGATTCTCCTCTTCATTTGTTTTTCTTTATAAAGAGTGAGGTTTATTTTTGACATTTTTAAAATTTCTTCTTTGAAGCCTTCGTAATCCATAATATCTCCCTGCATACTGTAATATATTCTAAAAACAATATTAAAATTCAGTGAATTAATAATTCCAGATAGGTAAATAAAGGATGTACCAAGGTACATCCTTTAGATATGAACTAAAACTGTTTAACTATTCATTCTTATCAATTGTAGCATCGGCAATATTATCTGCAATGGTATTTGTCATTTCTTCAACATGTTCAGATGGAAGTTCCTCTGCGTCTACAGCAGCAGCTTCATCCTTCTTTGCACCAACAGGGTCGATAGGATTAACCTCTTTTATACTTAAGCTAACTTTTTTAGCTTCAACATCAAATTCAGTTATCTTGGCTTCAACTTCCTGTCCGATTTTCAAAACGTCGCCTGGTTTGCCTAAACGTACATTTGATATTTGTGAAATATGAACCAGACCATCTATACCCTGCTCAATTTCAACAAATGCGCCAAATGGAACAAGTCTTACAACTTTACCCTTAATTACATTTCCAACCTGATATTTTTCAGCTGCCAGATTCCAAGGATTGTCAGCCTGCTTCTTGTATCCAAGTGAAATACGCTTCTTATCCCTATCAAATTCCAATACAGTTACAACTACCTCATCTCCTACCTTGAGTACTTCGGAAGGATGCTTAATTTTGTTCCAGGAAAGCTCTGACAGGTGAACAAGACCGTCTACTCCGCCAATATCTACAAATGCACCAAAGTCCATTAGGCTTTTTACCTGTCCATTATAGGTCTTTCCAGCTTCGATGTTATTCCAGATTTCGCTGGAAGCAGTTTCCTTATT
>CAYQCA010000039.1:0-13211 GCA_964415835.1 uncultured Clostridium sp.
ATTGCAGCTTATCGCAAAGCTCTGCCACAATCTCAGAATTCACTTTTCCGCGGAGAGATAGCTCGATCTGATCAATAGCATTCTTTAAAATCTGTGTAGCTAGATAATTACGCTTTTCATTGGATGTAAAGGTAATTTCGGCAACCTTTTTATTGGAAGTACTTGCACTTGCAATGCTGGATGAAAAATCTTCGGGAATAATGATTGTAGCATAATATTTGTCCCCTTTAGTCCCATCAAGTGCATCTGCCTTGCTCTTAAACTCGTATTTCAGCTGTGCACCTTCTTTCATACTGTCGCACATTTCTTTTCCGAGGTTTCTCTCACTACCATTAATTTCAGCACCTGTATCTAGATTTACAACTGCTACAGGCAGATCCTGGAGCTTTGAATATGGATCCCAAAAGGCTCCAAGATAAAAGAAGCTGTAAAGCAGAGGTACAATAATAACCCCCAAAATCACAAGACTGCATATTACAGTTTTACTGCTTATTTTTATTTTTGTTCTACTCATCAATCAACTGTCTCCTTTTTGTGTTATATTTTTCGTCATAGTTTTCAAGCTTTTCAATAGCCTCATAAAACGCAAGAATCGCTTCATCTATGGCCAGAATAGCATGGCTCATGGTAAATGCCGCAAATTCAGCGCACTCTTCCGCTTCACTTTTAATTCTTTGTTTTTCACTCTTGTTTTGCCTAGCACTGATTCTGGCTTTTATTTCATGTTCCCGTAAAATAAAACCAAATTGTGCCCTTAAAAGTTGTATTGAAACATGTGAATGATTATTGTCCAACTGATTCCTGCTTTGTTCCTTTAAACGGATGATTTCCGCTTTTGTGCTTTCAATGACTTCCTTTGCCGATTTTTGGCTGTTTTCCTTTTGCATCTCCATTTTTGCCTGCAAGTTGGCAAACTGCCTTCCCAAAGCATTCATTTTTTCAATACACGTATTCGTCTCTATCCCTCCCCTGTTCCTTTTGCGAATTAAATTATACTGCCAAAGCCTTAAGCTGTTTATATACAAAAAAAAAGTAATGTCTAAAATTTTGACATTACCTTATTATTGTATAAATTTTTTACATTTTCGTTTATTTGTTTAAGGTTCTTCCAATTATTCTTTCAAAAAGCTTGCTGACCCGTTCAACAATATCCTTTGGAGGTTCCTTCATACCGGTTTTTACCCATTCCAGCACCAGACCAACAAAAGCAAATTTATAAAAATCAGCAAAAAACTTGATATCCTCTTGGGATATACTCATTTTTTCAGCCTCTTTTTTTATCACATCATAAATAAATACAAAGACTGCCTTATACAGATACTGTTCCAACAGTTCCCGCCCTATGGATCGGTATGTATTGATAATAAATGACCTGTTTTGCTGAAGATATTCCAAAACAGCCAAAAATGCTTGCTGCCAGGTTTCAAGTGATTTATAGTCGGAAATTACATTTTCAGCCTCTGTTATAAAAATCCAGTCCAGCAATGAATATACATCCTGAAAATGATAATAGAAGGTTTGCCGGTTAACCTCGCACAAATCAACAATATCTTTGACTGTTATTTTATCCAGTGTCTTTTTTTCAAGCAAGGTCAACAGCGATTTGGCCAATGCCTTTTTTGTATTCTGAGACATATTTCCTCCCAAATTAATAAATTTAATTTTAAAAAACGTTATTTTTATATCGCCTCGATTCTGATTAAATTTTCCGATTTTAGGAAAATTTAATTACTTCAGCGGCGTTTCAACGATGCATATGATAAGCGCTTGCTGCCTGATAACTGAATCGGTACCCATCACTTGTAGAAGTGTGGGACATTTTGTTGCCTCGTTATATATATAATACAAATATATATTTTTTACAACAAAAATGTGCTATAGAACAACAAAAAAAGCACCAGCCATGAAGAATCCCTCACACAGCCGGCACTTTGGTATAATCTTCAAATTAAACCGTACTGACAATCTTTATACCGGAGCCCTCACACAGTTTTTCCAAGGTGGGGTTCTTTTCGTCATACTTTACAGCTAGTAATGTATATCCCCCGGTAACCAACGTCTCCCAGTAATGTGATACTTCACTCTTTTCTCTCTTGCTAAATCGGATAAATTTTCTCAATCCCTTTAAATCATCAAGCTTTGCAACCTGACTTTGGAATAGTTTAGAATATATGTCCTTACTGAAGTGAACATATAGTGATCCTTCTTCTATAGCTCTTACAGTGATATTATAATCCTTAACAGCTAAAATGTAATTAAAGGCCGGTTCTTTAGCTTTTCCAAACATAGCTTCACTTCTTTCAAAAGATACTCTTTAAAATATCTTATTCATCTCTCTACTACATTATAACGCCTCGGTTCAGAGAAATTTTTTTGATTGTAGAAAAATTTTCTTACCTTAAAGGCGTTTCAACGAGGCAAAGTATAAAGGCTATCTTTTGTAATATTTTGCACCTATAGAGGAAGGGGATATCTATTGCCTCGTTATATTAATTAATACATAAGATATGTGAAAGAAAGAGCTAAAAATTGAGATATTCCCACCGGCCTTGAGATTACTTCAGAATAGGGCTTCAAAGAACTAATTTAATTACTCCCTGTGCTAATTGTTGTTGAAAATGTTATGGTCCAAGACTTGCTTGTATTACAGTTATTATTGTCCTCCGAATTATCCTTTCCGTTACACATATTGTTATTATTGCTGCTTTGGTTATTCATGCTTTTTTTCATGAATCCACGGTATAAATTTCTTTGAAATTCGTAAGCTTCTTGCATAATATTCATATTAATGCCTCCTTTCAATATATATTATGTAAACTTTGTGAAGCATGTTACTTAAATTTAAAAAGCACTGGCTGCATAGAACTAAATCTATACGGCCAGCACTTTATATAATTTACTTATTTAACCTCGTTATTTTCTTCTGAGAATGGTATATTCCCCGACATCATTTTTCATCGGCATATATACAAGCATTTGTGCATGAGGTGCAGTTCTGATGCTCTCTCTTTCTTCATTTTCCATATACTCAACTGTCTGTACAAAATAGTCCTTACCAGGGCTTACAACTTCTATTTCATCACCGACGATTATTCTGTTTCTCTGCTCAATCTTTGCAATTTTTGTTTCTTTGTCATATTCCAGAACCATTCCGACAAAGTCGTACTCTCTGATATAGGAGCTCGTATTGTAAATCTGATCCGCTCCCGTTGTTTTGTTAAAATAAAATCCGGTGGTGTATTCCCGATGACTTGCTTTTGAAAGCTCTACCAACCATTCAGGGTCGAATTTATAGTTTTCAGGATCAGCAAAATAAGCATCTATTGCCTTCCTGTAAGCACTTACAACAGTCGCAACATAAAATGAACTCTTCATTCTACCCTCTAGCTTGAAGCTGAATATCCCGGTCTGAACAAGCTCAGGAATGTGGCCGATCATGCATAAGTCCTTGGAATTAAAGATGTATGTGCCTCTTTCATCCTCATATACAGGGTAATATTCTCCCGGCCTTTTTTCCTCAACCAGATGGTATTTCCACCTGCATGGATGCGAGCAGGCACCTTTGTTTGAATCTCTGCCGGTCATATAATTGCTCAAAAGGCATCTTCCAGAATAGGATATACACATTGCACCATGAACAAAAGCCTCAATATCAAGGTCTTCAGGAGTGTTATCACTTATTCCCTTTATTTCTTCAAGTGAAAGCTCCCTCGCTACAACAATTCTTTTTGCCCCCAACTCATACCAGAACTTCGCGCTGCCGTAATTTGTATTGTTTGCCTGCGTGCTTATATGAATTTCCATATCAGGTGCTGTTTTTCGAACGATGCTAAAAATACCGGGATCGGATACAATTACTGCATCCACACCCAGTTCATCCAGTTGCTTTATATATTCCGGCAAACCTACCAAGTCTTCATTATGTGGAATTATATTAACAGTAACATAGACCTTGCAGCCTCTTTCATGAGCAAACTTCAGTCCCTCCTGCATATCTTCCATAGAAAAATTATCAGCTGAGGCTCTTAATCCAAATCTCTGTCCACCTATATAAACCGCATCTGCGCCATAAACTATTGCCATTTTCAGTTTTTCCAAATTTCCGGCAGGAGCCAAAAGCTCAACCTTTTTCATCGTAATTCCTCCAAACCACTTATTTATTTACTTTTTATAACTCAAAGCTACTCCGTCTCCAATAGGTATAATACTTGTCTCAAAATCTTCATCTTTGCATAGAGTCTTAAGAAAGCTCCTCATTCTATTTACAATTGTCTTTTTCCTTCTTACCACTAGAGTATCTGTGGCAATCATACCCTTATACAATACATTGTCTGATACCAGAAGCCCTCCTGCTGGCAGCATTCGCTTGCTCAACTCCAAAAATTCATTGTACTGTCCTTTTGCTGCATCCAGAAAAATCATATCATAGGTTTTATCCAGGCATGCCAGCACCTCAATTGCATCTCCGGCTATTACATTAATTGTTTCACCCAGTCCAACCGATTTTATATTTCTTCTTGCTACTTCAATCATTTCATCATTTCTTTCAATGGTGTCAATTATTCCTTTTTCTTGTAAAAAACCTGAAAATAAAATGGAAGAATACCCAATAGCTGTACCAACTTCAAGTATCCTTGATGGTCTATGCATTCTCCCTATGACTTTCATTAGAGCTGCAACCTCAGGTTGGATAATGGGAACATGGTTTATTGCCGCATACTCTTCCAACTCTGAAAGTATTCCGGTATTGGGTTTAATAGTAGCTCTAATATATTCTGTTATATAGTCGTAATTTATCATGTTTTCTCACCATACTGCTTTTATTTTAATTTCAGCCGACGTAAGTTGGCTTCCATCTACTGAATTCTGAGTTCTATGTTCTCAAGTTCTGTTCTTTAAAAAACTAAGGTGGCCTAAGCCACCCTAATTTATGCACTACTGCCTGTTTATTCTAAACTATTTTGCCAATCCATATTCTTTCATTGCTTTTAGATGCTCTTCAAAAGTTTTAGAAAACTTGGTTTTACCGTCTGCTGTTGCAATAAAGAACATATAATCAGTTTCTTCATCGGGATAGAGCGCAGCATTTATTGAATCCATGCCGGGCGAACATATTGGTCCCGGTGGAAGACCGGTATTCTTATATGTGTTGTATGCATTATCTACTGTAGTATCTGCTAAAGTTATCAAATCATGTACCTTTCCCTCCTGATTGAGGAAGATATATTGAAGTGTTGCGCATGATTCCAACTTTCTGATATTTAAATTGTTACTCTTTAATCTCTTATGGAATACCGCTGATACAAGCCTTCTATCCTTGCTGGTATTTGCTTCTTTTTCAATAACAGATGCAAGTGTAATAATCTGATCCATTGACATTCCAAGCTCTTTTGCACGTTTGTAGTGTTCATCAGTAAGCTTATTGTTAAAGTTGTTAAGCATTACCTTAATTATATCTTTTTCTGTTGCATTCATCCCAAATTCATAAGTATCCGGGAATAAATACCCCTCAAGTATAAACTCTCTGTTATTTACATTCTTTATTTGATCTATAAAATTAAAATCATACTTCTCATATTTCATGGCCCTGTCAAATTCATCCTGAATTGCAAGACCTTTTTTTGCAAATATATTTACAATCTGTTTGTAGGTCAAGCCTTCCGGAATTGTAACCTTAACGCTTTCAGGCTTTCCGGTGAGAATTGTCATTATTGTATCCAACTCCAGGCCGCTCTTTAGAACATGAGTACCAGCCATATATTTCCCATCGTAACCGTTTAGCTTCGATACAATTTTGAAAATCTGCGGCTTTGATATTATAGCCTGTTCACTAAGAATTTTTGCAATATCATCTGTATTGGAACCCATTGGTATGTCTACCAAAACTGCGCCTTCTGTTGCAGCATCAATTCTTATTTCTTCCTTTTTTACATCGCTGCTATCAGTTGAAATAGTTCCGCGGTAAGCATAAATTGTTACGAAAGAAAAAATAAATACAAATACAATTATAATAGTCAACCAAAAAGAAAGTTTCTTCAAGCCTGCGGATATAATAAATATACCTAACAATACTAATATAATACCCAACACTGTCAGGAAAGCATTCAAAGTCCCATACACAGCATTAAAACCTTTTAGCAGTGTACCAACATACCTCATTACGTTTGGCACTGATAAAAAGATGCCTATGACAACTAACACTATCCCGGTTAAAGAAACTTTTAATCTTCTGTCCATTAATACCTGTACTCCAATCAAATCTTTTTTGTATATCCATACTAAATACTATAATATTCTTTACTAAATTTGTCCAGAGTCAATCCAAGCTATCGGCTTTTGCCGATAGTTTGGATTGACTTTAATAACGTGTCTGGCAATAATAAAAACACCATTATTTGTCAGACACGCCGGGCAATATTCTAAATTTTAGATTTAGCCTTTGCTCTCATTTCGGTATCAAGAATTCTCTTTCTTAGACGAATGCTTTTTGGAGTCATTTCAACAAGCTCATCATCTGCAATAAACTCCAGTGCCTGCTCAAGACTTAGATTTATTGGTGGAGTCAATCGGAGTGCTTCATCTGTTCCTGACGCTCTCATGTTTGTAACATGCTTCTTTTTACAGACATTTACAACCAAGTCATCATATCTGGCATTTTCTCCAACAATCATACCTTCATACACTTTTGTTCCAGGTGTTATAAACAGGCTTCCTCTTTCCTGTGCATTATACAGTCCATAAGTAACTGCTTCACCATCTTCCCAGGCAACCAGTGACCCTCTCTGTCTTGTAGGAATGTCTCCTTTAAACGGCTCATAGCTATGGAATACATGATTCATTATTCCATTTCCCTTTGTATCAGTCAACAACTCGGATCTGTATCCAATAAGACCTCTCGCCGGAATTTTAAATTCAAGTCTCATATACCCCTGGTTTGCAGAAGTCATGTTAACCATCTCAGATTTTCTCTGTCCCAGCTTTTCCATAACAACACCCATAAATTCTTCTGGAACATCTATCATAAGGTACTCAATAGGCTCCATCATTTCGCCATCAATTTCCCTATATATAACAGAGGGTTTTGAAACCTGGAATTCGTAACCTTGTCTTCTCATTGTCTCAACAAGTATTGAAAGGTGCAGTTCTCCTCTTCCTGAAACTACAAAGGAATCTGCTGAATCAGTTTCTTCTACTCTTAAGCTAACGTTAGTTTCAAGCTCCTTAAACAATCTGTCTCGCAAGTGTCTGGAAGTAACAAAAGTTCCTTCTCTACCTGCAAAAGGACTGTTGTTTACACTAAAGGTCATGGACAGTGTTGGTTCATCAATTGCAACAAATGGAAGCGGATCAGGTGCTCCCACATCACATATTGTATCACCTATAGTTACATCACCTACTCCGGATACGGCAACAATTTCTCCAAGCTTTGCCTCTCCTGTTTCGGCACGCTTTAACCCTTCAAATGAATAAAGTTTTGTTATTTTTGCATTTATTTGATGTCCTTCTTTTTTGCAGATTATAGCTTGCTGGCCAAGTTTGATTGCTCCTCTTTCAACTCTTCCTATAGCTATTCTTCCAACATATTCATCATAGTCAATGTTTGAAACCAGCATTTGCAAGGTTCCATTCATATCGCCTTTTGGAGCCGGAACTTTTTCAATAATAACATCAAATAATGGTTTCAAATCTTTTCTCTCACCGTACAAATCACAAACAGCAAAACCCTCTCTTGATGATGCATATACAACAGGGAACTCAAGCTGGTCGTCATCGGCACCTAATTCAATGAATAATTCAATTATTTCATCGACAACTTCATCAGGCCTGGCTTCTGCCCTGTCAATTTTATTAACAACAACAATAGGTTTAAGATTCAGCGATAGTGCCTTTTTTAATACAAACCTTGTCTGTGGCATACATCCTTCAAATGCATCAACTAATAAAAGTACACCATCAACCATTTTTAAAACACGCTCAACCTCGCCTCCAAAGTCAGCGTGGCCCGGTGTATCAACAATATTGATTTTTGTACCATTGTAATGAACTGAAGTATTTTTTGCCAGAATTGTTATACCTCTTTCCTTTTCAAGGTCGTTTGAGTCCATTACCCTTTCAGCAACAGCCTCATTTTCCCTAAAGGTACCGCTCTGTCTCAACATCGCATCAACAAGTGTAGTCTTACCGTGGTCAACGTGTGCAATTATTGCTATGTTTCTTATATCCTGTCTTATTTCCACAAAAATTCTCCTTATAAAATCAATTTATTTAAACCTCTATATATAAATCAAATAATAATTTCACTCATATAGTAAAATCTACCATTCATAGTAAATATAAAAGTAAAAAACCACTAATAATTCTAATTTACTGTAATGAACTTGTCAACCTTTAGCGAATTTATTCGGCATACAACTTTTACTTTACTTCAACTATTGTTACACCGGCTTCACCTTCACCTAGCTTGCCCAATCTGAAGCTTTTTACATGGGGATTGTGCTTTAAATGCTGCTGCAATCCGCTTCTAAGCGCTCCTGTTCCTTTTCCGTGTATCAGCGTAACTTCTCCGAGTCCTGCGATGCTTGCATCATCAAGATATTTATCAACAACATCGATGGCCTCATCCAGCAGCATTCCGCGAAGATCAATTTCAGAGGACATATTTTGTGCTTTTGAAACACCTATTTTACCCATTCCTGTTTTCTTAATCTGCTGCTTCTGTTCATCAATGATTTTCAAATTCGAAATATGAACGTTTATTTTCATTATTCCCGCCTGAACTAATGCTTCTCCATTTTTATCCGGTACTGATACAACTGTACCCTTTTGATTGAGGTTTACAATCAAAACCGAATCCCCCGGCTTTAGGTTCTTAGGAGGTTTAACCAACCCCTGTCTTGGCATAATGGACTGGGCAAGCGAATCCTCCAGATTATTAATACTTTTATTAAGCTTCTGTCTGAGTTCCTCTGTCTGGCGTCTGACTTCAGCCTCTTCTTGTTCCTTTGCGAGTCTCTTCATTTCAGAAACCAGTTCTTCTGCCTGTCTCTTGGAATCTATCAAAATGCTTCTTGCCTCTTCTTTTGCCTTGCGGAGTTCGCTTTCCTTTTGAGCTTCCAGCTTTCTCTTTTGATCCTCAAGATCCTTTTTCAGCCTTTCGGCTTCAAGCCTGTAGCTTTCAGCTCTCATTTTTTCACGCTCAGCCTCACTTCTGTTCTTTTCTATGCTTAATAAAATATCTTCAAATCGAATGTCTTCCTGTGTAAGAAATTCCTTTGCTCTTTCGATAATATCCTCTGTCAGACCCAGCCTTTTGGATATGGCAAAGGCGTTACTCTTGCCCGGAACTCCTATTAACAGACGGTATGTGGGTCTAAGAGTCTCAACATCAAATTCACAGGACGCATTTTCAACACCTATCGTTGAAATGGCATATACTTTAAGTTCACTGTAATGTGTAGTGGCCAGTGTGGTAGCTCCTATTTGATGCAGGCATTCCAGTATTGACATTGCCAGTGCAGCACCCTCCGTCGGATCGGTTCCTGCTCCCAGTTCATCAAACAGAACCAGTGATTTGTCATCAACATTTTTCAGTATCTCAACAATATTTTTCATATGTGATGAAAATGTACTCAGACTTTGTTCTATGCTCTGTTCATCACCAATATCTGCATATACCTTTTCGAACACACTCATTTGCGTTCCTTCATTTGCCGGTATGTGCAGGCCGCTTTGAGTCATCAGAGTAAATAGTCCGACGGTTTTCAACGACACTGTTTTACCGCCTGTATTTGGACCTGTTACAATTAATGAATTAAACTTTTCACCAATCCAGAAGTCTATTGGTACTACTTTCGTTGCATCCAATAGAGGGTGTCTTCCCTTTTTAATAGTTATAATACCTGATTGATTTATTTTCGGGCACACACACTTGGAATCCACTGCAAGTCTGGCCTTTGCAAATATAAAGTCAAGTCTCGCCATAATGCTTATATTTGCATTGAGCTGCGGCAGAATCAGTGCCGCATCCTGGGACAATTCAGCCAGTATCCTTTCAATTTCTGCCTGCTCTTTTATTTTCAGTTGCTTAATTGCATTGTTGGCTTCAACAACCGCCATTGGCTCGATAAACAGCGTAGCCCCGCTGGAGGATGCATCATGCACCATACCGGGAATTTCGCTTCTATATTCCTGCTTTACCGGAATAACATAGCGGTCCCCACGAAGTGTAACTACTGATTCCTGAATATGTTTCTGATGTTTTGATGAACGGATCAGATCATTAAGCTTTTCTTTTATAGATGCCTGACGGTCTTTTATCTGGCGTCTGATATTATTAAGAGTTGGGCTTGCATTATCCGCGATTTCCTCTTCACTTAAAATGCAGGTTTCAATTTTTTGCTCAAGTCGTTGATTTGTTTCCAGGCTTGAAATTAATTCGTTAACAATGTTGGTATTATCTTCATCAATTTTATCGTTCACATAATTCTTTAATTTTCTGGCTGCCCGTAATACACCGCCTAATTTAAGCAGCTCTCCGGGATTAAGTATGCCGCCTATGTCTAGTCTTTTTAAACTGTATCTGATATCACTGATTCCGCCTAATGGAGGTGAACCTCTTCTCATAATGCAACTTACGCCATCACTTGTTTCAGCTAACATTCTCTCCACCGTATTAAAATCAGTTTGGGGGGCAAGTTCTTGAACGAGCTCCCTCCCCAAATCTGATGCTGTAAGGCTTTTTAATCTATCAATTATCTTGTCAAATTCAAGTACTCTTAGAGTTCTTTCGTTCATTTATAAAGCAATCCTTCCTATTAGAACCTGTTTGCAGATACTAAACAGGTTCTCAATTCGATTCAAATTTTTTCTTATCTTCATTTCTTAACTGCGCTCTTTTTATCTTCCCACTTATTGTTTTTGGCAATTCATCCACAAACTCAATAATTCTGGGATATTTATATGGGGCAGTTACTTTTTTAACATAATTCTGAATTTCTTTTTTAAGCTCTTCAGAAGGCTGGTATCCTTTTGCCAATACAACAGTAGCCTTTACTACTGTTCCTCTCACGCTGTCAGGAGCACCGGTTACAGCACATTCTAAAACCGACGGATGCTCTATCAATGCACTTTCAACCTCAAACGGACTTATTCTGTAGCCGGAAGCTTTAATAACATCATCATTTCTACCCACAAACCAAAGGTAGCCATGTTCATCCCTATATACAACATCTCCGGTATGATATGTATCGTCATACCATACTCTTGCATTTGCTTCAGGATCCTTGTAATAGCCGCAGAACAATCCGGCAGGCTTGTTTGAGTCACATTCTCTGATTACCAGCTCACCTTCCACACCGGCAGGGCAGGAATTATTGTTTTCATCTACAACATCAATTTTATAAGCTGGGTTTGGCATACCCATGGCACCGGGATCAACCTGCAGCCATTCATAATTTGCAACTATAACTGTGGTCTCACTCTGACCAAAGCCATTTAAAATTTCCAGCCCGGTTAGCTTTTTAAATCTGTTAAAAATCTCAGGGTTAAGCGGCTCACCTGCTGTTGAACAGTGAACCAGCGAAGATAAATCGTATTTTGATAAATCATTCTGCAGCATAAATCTATAAATGGTCGGCGGTGCACAGAATGTTCTTATATGGTATTTTTCAATCTTCTCCAGTAAATTGCAGGGATCAAACCTTTCCATGTCATACAGAAACTGAACTGCGCCGCAAATCCATTGCCCATACAGCTTGCCCCAGGCGAACTTCGCCCAACCCGAATCGGCAACTGTCAGGTGTAAACCGTTCTGCTGAACTCTTTGCCAGTACTTGGCAGTAACGATATGCCCCAATGGATATGTAAAGTCATGCATTGCCATTTTAGGCATGCTTGTAGTTCCTGAAGTAAAATAAATTATCATCAGGTCATCATTTTTAGTATTCAGGTCACCTTCAGGTCTTGTCCAGCACTCTGACACCTGCTGTATTTCAGTATCGAAATCAAGCCAATTATCTCTTTTCCCGCCTACCATAATATACTTTTGAACCGTTGGAGATTCATCGCTGGAATTCTCAACATGTTCAATTATTGCAGCATCATTGAATGCCACAATAGCCTTAACCTCAGCCGCATTATTCCTGTATACTATGTCTTTTTTCATCAGCTGGTTAGTAGACGGAATAAAAATGGCACCTATTTTAGATGCTGCAAATGCAAAAAAGTAGAATTCATATCTTCTTCTGAGAATAAACATTACTTTATCACCTTTTTTAACGCCATTTTGGCTAAGGTAATTGGCAGTCTTGTCAGACCAGTACTTCAGGTCGCTGAAAGTAAATGTTTTTTCATTTCCGTTGTCATCGCACCATACAAGCGCCAGCCTATCAGGCTCCAGCCTTGCATACTCATCTATAATATCATAGGCAAAATTAAAATTTTCCGGTATATTAAGTTTAAAATTTTCACAAAAGTCTTCATATGAAGTAAATTCGGTTTTCTCTAAATAACGTATATCCAAGCTCATCGGTGTGCTCCTCCAGTTTTAAAGCAGTATTATTGTTATAAATTTTGCTTCTTTCCCATCTAAAGCTAATTGCTTATGTGGAAGTGTTGAATTGAAATATAAGGAGTCACCAGGCTCCATACTAAACTTTTCTTTACCGACTACAACCTGCATTTTTCCTTCAAGGCAGTAGTTGAATTCCTGGCCTTTGTGGGAAACCAAATCAGGACTGTTTTTCGGATCCAGCACAACCAGTAAAGGCTCAATTTTTCTGTTTGAATACTTATATGCCAGACTTTGAAAGCTGTATTGATCATATCTTTCAATCATCAGACCCTCGCCCTTTTTAACAAAACTGATATCATGGAGCTTTGGCGAAGTTCCTGTTAATATTTCAGTCATATCCACCTGATAAAAATCAGCTATTTCGTATAACATACTCACAGGTATGTCATCCTGAGCATTTTCATACTTTAGATACTCATCTATACTAATATCGATTGTTTTAGCGACTTCCTCCTCCGAATATCCCGATAAAAGTCTCAATCCTTTTATTCTCACTGCTATATCTTTAACTTTTTCATTCATATAGTATCCTCCATGCACAAATGTATATGTCCTACAAACATAATTGCCTCGTTACAATTATATCACAGTACAATAAAGCTGCAAGCAAAAATCAGGAGTAGCAGGAGTAGCAGGAGTA
>CAYQCA010000039.1:13311-23968 GCA_964415835.1 uncultured Clostridium sp.
AATAATTTCAGAATATTATTAGGAATTGAGGGATTAAAATGTCACATATCAAAAAATTCTTATTATCTGTCTTTTTATGTTTTATATTAATTATTTCATCGTTTGCAACTCAATCAATATCTGCAAGTTCTACAAACTCTATCTCATTCATAGTTTTATCGAAATATAAAACAACTGTTGATATTGGTAACGAATTCTACATTGTTGCAGTAACATCTACCGGAAAAAAGCCCACTTGGAAAAGCAGCGATTCTAAAATTGCTTCTGTAAGTACTTATGGCAAAGTTACGGCAAAAAAATCCGGTTCAATAACCATCACTGCTAAAATCAAAAATGCAGAGGCATCCTGTCTGGTTACTGTTAATAAAACAAAAATTTCATTGAGTAAGACAAACGCCTCCATTGAACGGGGAGAAACCATTACTCTTACTGCAACCACCTCAAACGGTTCAAAGATTACCTGGAAAACGAGCAAGTCAAGTATTGCCACTATCGACAAAAACGGCACCGTAACAGGAGTTAAGCCGGGCGAAGCTACCGTAACAGGTTCGGCCGACGGTAGCAGTGAAATCTGCAAAATCACAGTAAAAGCCCCTACTGTCACTCTGGATAAAACCAGCCTAAAATTGTACCGACACCAAACTGTAAAACTTACTGCCACTGTGTCTTCCGGTGTTAAACCGACCTGGAAATCTAGCAAAAGCAGTGTTGTCTCTGTAGATGGATTTGGTGTAATATCTGCTGTTAAACATGGAACTGCAGTTATTACAGCCACCGTTGACGGAGTTTCCAAAAGTTGTACAGTGGTTGTGGAAAAACCCAGCATTACACTAAGTTCATCAGAGCTTAAGATTAAGACAGGTGACACCACAACTATTACAGCAGCAGTTTCCTCCGGCAATTCACCCGTATGGTCTTCAAGCAATTCAAATATTGTTACTGTCTATAAGACAGGGCAAATCATTGCACTAAGAAAGGGTACGGCATATATCTATGCAACCGAAGACGGTGTAAAAGCAAAGTGTATAGTACGCGTAACTGAATAATGTATGTGTAAGGAATAAATGCAGCAAACTTAATTAATCCCTAAATTTTTTCCTTATGGCAGGAAATATCCAAAATCCAAGGGTCATACTGATAAGACATGCAGAAATGCCAAAAAGAGATGGAAGCGATCTGTAGAATACATCCTTTATTGTCGCATCCGGTAAATTTTCAAACAAAAATGCAGAGTTAATAACTATATATGTAAAAAAGAAGGCTATCCCCAGTAATTGAAACACAAAGTGCTCCTTCAGCAGATTTACTGCACATCCTGATACTAAAATGATAAAGAATACTGCAATTGAATATGAAACGGCAGCAGACATATAACCTCCATAAAAAAGCGCTTAGTATTTACAGATATTGTAATATACTAAACGCCTATTTTCAAATTATTTCTCAAAAACTATTGACTCCTACCTTCTGCTTTTAATCAATTCAGGTTGGCGAAGCCAACCTACCCAATTCTACTACTTCTATACTTCTACTACTCCTATACTTCTGTTTTTATATTTTCAATTTCGGCTTCAAACTTGATCCATAAAACCTTATAAACAATGTATAAACGTAGTCATAAATTATGAAAACAACTTCCAGCAATGCTGCAATTATATAAATTGGAGCTGAAAGGTTAATTCCATCCAATATTATTTCTTTGACAAAAAGCAACCCTAATATCAGACATATATTGAAATAGACAATTTTGAGTACATACTCCAATACCCTGCTATTTAGCCTTTCTATATACAACTTAAGAAGTCCGTAAATTCCGAAAAAAACAATAAAAGGAATTACTTCAAGCCTTGGAACCAGGATAGCTGACAAAATACTTGATGCCAAATAAAATACCCATCCGCTTTTTGCTCCAAATTCAATAATAATTACAGAAATAAATAACGAACTTATGGCATATAACGAAAGCTTACTGGTTGGTAATACGGATGCTAAAAATACAGATATCACCGTAAAAGCCAAAAGTATACCGCCCAATGAAATTTTTTTCGCCTTTGTTTTACTGTTCATACTCATCCTCACAGTAATGAATTTTTAGCAGCAGGATAATAGATCCCCGCCACAGCATTCGCACATGGAATCTGAACACCACATACAAGCACACATATCGCAGAAGCTTGGTCCGGCTCCGTATCCCCTGTTATATGCATTTCCACGGTACACATTGTTATTAGTATTCATTCTGTTCAGTGTGTTCCTGTATTCATAATTTGACGGATCCATATTTACTGCCTGCTGGATATTCATTACAGCCTCGTTATACCAGCCTTTCTTCATAAATATCATTCCTCGCAAATAAAACCATTCCGCATTCTTATTTGAGATTCCGTCCAACATAGCTTCTGCTGCAGCTACATTACCGTTATTGATATGCATTCTTACCTGTCTCAAGTTGTCATCACTGCTGCCTCCGCCGTAGTTGGATGCACTTCTCCCGCCCCACCCATTACTGGTTTTTGCAGTTTGACCCTTTCCTGTCAGGTATTCATAGGCTTCATTAACCTCTCGAAGCTTTTCTTCGGCAAGCTTTGAAAGAGGATTGTCTTGGTACTGATCAGGATGATATTTCTTGACCTGCTCTCTATATGCTTTTTTTATCTCTTCTTCGGAAGCCCCTTCCTTGATTCCAAGTACCTCATATGGATTTTTCACTTTTACCACAACTCCTCTGGCATAATATTTTGTCAGTTTTACTTAACATTCCCATATATAATATGTTTTCCAAAATTCCTCTGTTTTCTTTTGCAGTGAGCAACTCAAACGCTTTGGATGCCTCGCCCAAACAATATAACAGTGTAAATTCCACCTGATTTTTTATTTTGTTTTTGAAATCAGAAATATTTTCCCCATTATATTTAAATTGAGCCAACAATGGATTGTAGCTCCTGTTTTTTACGTCATCTTCCAAGTCATCAAATGCATCGATTAAATAAATCCATTTCCCAAGGTTATATCCCATCCATCTTAAAATATGTCTTGCCTTATCATCCAACTTATCATAATCCAAAACTTCTTCCATCAGCTTCGCAAAAGGTTCAGCTGCTGCATCAATAGAATCACATTTTGTCTTTTCAAGAGCGGATAATTCCTGTAGTCTTTGGTTAATTATAGCACATTTTTCCGGGTAAATTGTTTTTAATTTTTTGTAAACTTTTTTAAATGCTACAAGTCCTGCTAAGGCAACCTTTGACTTGTCATCTTTCCATTTATCTATAATATTATTATACGCTAATATTATATTTATGTCGGATGAATAATCAATAATTTCATTGTAAGTAATAAAATGTTTTTTTACCGGATGAACCATACAACGCTCTTTAACAAGCTTTGTTTCTATATTCAACACCGATCCGAGAAGCATAGCCAAAAAAGCTGAATCATAGGTCAACGTCATTCTTTTTAAATGCCCGTGTCTTTTACCTATAGATTTACAAACTCCACAATAATAAGCCCGGTATATATCAAATTCTTTTATTTTAAGTTCAGGCTTTTCCGGCATTATATAACCAAACATTAATTCCTCCAAAATCAATAGCATATGTAAACAAAGTCGCTGTGCAAGCTATTTACTTAATACAAAAAAGTACACTAACAAGTGTACCTTTTTGTATTATTAAATGCAATTACATTTTTCTATTATTAATTATTTATTTGATGATAATCCTTAGAAAACCTGTAGTAAATAATGTAATATCTTATTAAAGCAAACAATGTACAAGCAACTGCTATCCCGAAGGTAATATTGATTGCCATATCCGTATAGCTATTACTCAAGCTTTCTACACTGAGAACTATGGTTGCCAGAATTGCAAAATAAAAAATCACTGTAGCCAGTTTACCATACCAGTTTGCGCCTATAACTGTTTTCCCTTTCCTGTATAGCATTATTCCACCTAAAAGCATTAGAAACTCTTTTAAAACAACAATAATCAGTACAGCTATAGGAATTAAATTATGTAAAACCAAAAAAGCCAAAGCTGTGATTTGCATCAATTTATCTGCCAATGGATCAAAAAATTTTCCCCACTTTGTTATCATATTGTATTTACGTGCTATATATCCGTCTATAACATCTGTGAATCCACCTACTGCAAAAAGAACAAAAGCAAGAATATATTTTTCTGTATACATGAAGTAGCCTAAAAACGGAACAATGATAAGCCTTAAGGCAGTTAAAATATTAGGAATATTATTTTTCACCAGAACACCACCTGTTTATTTAATATAGACTTAATAGAAAATGGAAAAACAGAACAAACAAGTAAACCTAGTTTATCATATAACAAAGTTACTTTGCAATATTTTCTTGTTTTTATGTGAGTAGACAACAAAAAATATTCATAATCAAGTTTCTTCTACAGCATTTTTGCTTATTGTTTCATAAAGCTTAGGAAAATGCTTTTGTAGATTGATTGGCTTTAATTCACTATTTGTCCAAACATGAATTGTTTCACCTGTTGTGATAGGTTTATCCATATCTTTCTCTTTGAAAACTTCGTAGTAAAAGTTTATTCTGGTCTTTGTATAATTTCTAATGCTGGTTCTGACAATAATTTTATCCTCATAGGTGCATGAGTTTATAAACTTACATTTTAGTTCTATTAACGGCAATAATATTCCCATTGACTCTATATATGAATATGAAATACCGTTTTGTTTTATGAATTCAGTTCTGCCAGCCTCAAACCAAACTGGGTAATTGGAATGATGGACAATTCCCATTCTGTCCGTTTCTGCATATCTTACTGTTAAAGGTGTGTCAACATAAAACATTTTTGTCATTCCCCCATCGTACTAAATCTTATAAAAATACATTAAAAAATCGGCTTTGCCGACTATATTCAAAAGGAGACATTCCCACTAGCGACTCGAACGCATTTGAGGGTGTCCCCCTTTCATTAATATCCCGTTTCAATAATTACACTATGTGCTTCTTCAACCTCCGCCTCCGGTACAAGAACCTCGAAATAGTTATCGTTGTTTTCATGATTCTTACTTATTGGTCTCAGTTTCACAAGAATACCTTCATTGGACAAAAGCTCCTGCAGCTGGTTAGCTACCTCTTTGCTTTGGGCCATATATACCACTGTCCACATTATCATCTACACTACCTTTCAAATTGATATATCACCTACGCCGAAGTAAATCCGGCTTCGGCTCCACAGACTATGTCTGCGCACCCCGCTCGTGCGTGGTGTTTGAACAACATCAATTGTTCAAATGTTATTCGCCGCATTGAATAGTACCATACCTGCAATAGACAGTAGCTTTGCCTCTGATCTTTATTGCAGAAGTATTCTCAGTAAATTGCGCTAAAAGCAATTCACCCTTATCTAGTTTCTCGGTATGATGAAATTTAGTATCCCTACCACGTGTTAAACCGATAACAGTAACTCCATTTTCCCCTGCTTTAACAGCAACATATTCTCCGGAAATTTTATCTTCTAGGTTGTCCATTTAACCACCTCGACACTTATATTATATTATTTTCTACAAAAAATCAATATTTGCCAACTTAATATATTACTTTATAATTATATTTTCCTTGCCCAAACGACATTCTAACTCCTCCATTATAACATTATTGACATCAATCCAATATTGCCTATCAAGTTTTTTAAAAATATTTTCATTTTTTCTGCCAATATAAATTGGAGTAGATCCACCGAAATATTTCAGCAACGCCCTTAATGAAGCACCCTCTGCCTTGGAAATATTAGCGTCAAAGGTAAGATAAACACCTTTTTCCTGCAAACTTTTTATTGGAGAAACTTCTTCACATATAATCTTGGGTTGTTCATCCTCGCGCATACTCAACCTTCCCCGTATGACGATAATACTTTCGGGCTGCAGCAATTGTGAAAACTTTTCATAAATTGTTGGAAAAACTATTATTTCCATCGTTCCGTATAAATCCTCAAGACCAATAAACGCCATCATATTGTTGTTCTTTGTTGTTTTTGTCTTGCGAGTGCTGACGATTCCTCCTACTACAACCCTCATGGAATCTTCAAGCTTTTTCTGCGCTCCTGCAACACTCTCTATATTTAGTTCCACAGATTCCTCTTCATTTCCGCTAAAATAAAGATCCTTGCTGTACAGATTCACATTCTTGTCCAATATATCCTGATATTCGTCCAGTGGATGTCCCGAAACATACAGTCCCAGCATCTCCTTTTCCATTGCCAGCAATACATTTACAGGGTACTCCTTAATATCGGGGTAATCCTCTTGTAGTGACTCCTGAGGCTCATCCATTAAATCGAATATGGACATCTGTCCATCCAAATTCTTCTTCCTGGATTGGGCTATACCATCCAAAAAGCGTTCATATACTGCCATCAGCTTTGATCTGTATATGTTTAAAGAGTCAAAAGCACCACTTCTAATCAAACTCTCTATGCACCGCTTGTTTATGTCGCGGCCTTCTATCCGCTGACAGAAGTCTAAAAATGAAGTAAAGTATCCATTTTGTAAGCGTTCTGCAATCATAGAAGTAATTGCATTTTCCCCGACGTTTTTTATTGCAGCTAAACCAAATCTTATGTTATGGTTTACGACAGTAAATTTAACACTACTTTCGTTTACATCTGGAGGAAGTACTTTTATGTTCAGGGCTTTACACTCATTTACGTACTGTGAAACCTTATCACTGCTGCCTAAAAAGCTATTTAATGAAGCTGCTAAAAATTCTGTCGGATAATAGTGCTTCAGCCAGGCTGTCTGATACGCTACTACAGCATATGCGGCTGCATGGGATTTGTTGAAGGCATAGCTTGCAAAATCCATCATTTCATCAAATATCTTATTGGCTGTGGCTTCATCTACGCCGTTCTTTACAGCTCCTTTTACTATCTCATTACCCTGTTCGTCCACAATACCATATATAAAGTTTTTTCGTTCCTGTTCCATGACAGAGACTTTTTTCTTGGACATTGCACGGCGAACCAGGTCGGACCTTCCCATGGAATATCCCGCCAACTCCCGTACAATCTGCATAACCTGTTCCTGATAAACCATACATCCATATGTTACATTTAATATATTTTCCAGCAACGGATGGTGGTACTTTATCCCCTTTGGATTATTCTTATTTCTTATATACCTTGGTATCTGATCCATTGGACCTGGACGGTACAGAGAAATTCCCGCAATAATGTCTTCCAGTGAAGTTGGCTGGAGTTCCTTCATAAACTGTGTCATTCCACCGCTTTCAAGCTGGAATATACCCACAGTTTTTCCCTCTCCAATCATTTTATATACGTCCGCATCATCATAGTCTATTTTTTGTATATCTATTTTTTTGTTATATCCCTGCTCAACCAGGTTTACGGCGTCTCTGATAACAGTTAGTGTGCGAAGCCCCAGGAAATCCATTTTTAACAGCCCAAGCTCCTCTAAAAGAACCATTGTAAATTGTGTTGTAACGTTGTTGTCATTTAACTGCAGCGGCACATATTCAACAATGGGTTCCTTTGATATAACTACTCCTGCAGCATGAGTTGACGCATGCCTGGGCAGACCTTCAAGGCTTCTTGCTGTATCTATCAATAGCTGAGTTTCCTCATCCGAATCATACTTTTTCTTAAGCTCAGAGTTTACTTCCAAAGCTTTATCAATATTCATCCCTATTTGAAATGGAATCATTTTTGCAATAGTATCTACTTCACCATATGAAATATCGAGAGCTCTTCCTACATCTCTGATTACTGCCCGAGCCGCCATGGTACCGAAGGTTATTATCTGGGAAACTTTTTCTTTTCCATATTTTCTGATAACATAATCTATTACCTCCTGTCTTCTCTCATAACAGAAGTCAATATCGATATCAGGCATGCTGATTCTCTCAGGGTTTAAGAATCTTTCAAAAAGAAGATTGTATTTCAGCGGATCGATACTGGTTATTCCCAGACAATATGCAACAAGACTGCCGGCAGCCGAACCACGTCCTGGCCCGACCATTATTTCATTTTCTCTGGCATATCTGATAAAATCCCATACTATCAGAAAATAATCTACGTAGCCCATTTTTGATATAACTGAAAGCTCATATTCCAGCCTCTCAACGATTTCGCTTGTGCAATTTTCTCCATACCTTTCATTTAGTCCCTTGTAGCACTTATCCTTTAAATATTCGTAAGGGGTATAACCTGCTTCTACTTCAAAACTCGGTAAGTGAAGTTTTCCAAATTCCAGCTCAACATTGCACATTTCAGCTATTTTTACTGTGTTATCTAAAGCCTCCTGAACATTTCTGAACTGCTCACACATTTCCTCAGGTGATTTTATATACACCTCATCAGTGTTAAACCGCATTCTGTTTTCGTCATTGATTGTCTTACCGGTCTGGATGCACAGTAGTATCTCATGTGACTTTGAAGCCTCTCTGGTTAAGTAATGGGCATCATTTGTTGCAACCAGCGGAATACCAAGATCTGACGAAAGCTTTATTAACTGCTGATTAACAAGATTTTGCTCTGCAATTCCGTTATGCTGCAGCTCAAGATAAAAGTTTCCCTGTCCAAATATGTTATTTAGCTTCTTTGCATACTCAACGGCTTTATCCGGATCATTATTCAGAATTGCAGAAGGAATATCCCCCGAAAGGCATGCACTGAGCGCTATTATTCCCTCTGAATATTTTTCCAGTGTAACATAGTCAACACGAGGTTTATAATAATATCCTTCGGTAAATCCCAAGGAAACAATTTTCATTAAATTTTTATAACCCACCTGATTCTTTGCCAGAAGCACCAAGTGTCCATAGTCTGAATCTATACCCGGCTGCTTGTCCTGCATTGTTCTTTTTGCCGTATATACTTCACAACCCAAAATAGGCTTTATTCCATTTTTCTTTGCTTCTTTATAAAACTCAACAACCCCATACATAACTCCATGGTCTGTTATAGCAATGCTGTCCATTCCCAGCTCTTTTACTCTTTGTATCAAATCAGTTACCCTGTTTGCACCATCAAGCAAGCTATATTCTGTATGTACATGCAGGTGTACGAAATTTCCCATCTCTATCTCCTTAAATTCAATTGCTTTTTTGCTTTTAATTAATTATACCATGATAGCAGCAAATATGATTAACCATTTTAGTCACAAGAAAAAAGGAAACCTATTAAATGGTTTCCCGCCTATTTTGCAGTAAATAAATTTCCTATTCTTCACCTTTACTGTTTTGCTTCTTGCTTATAGCACTTATAACATATGTGATAACCAGAAATATCATAGAAATTACAAATAAAATTATTGCTCCATTATCATTTCCATCTGCAGCCTGAGTCTTTACTAAACCCTTTTGAGTCAAAAATATCGCAATAGAAGAAATAAATGCTGCAATTACAACCACAAAGATTGTTTTTCTACCCTTACGCGCATTATCATTTCGAGGTCCAACATAAGCGTTATTCATTAATAGACGAATTAAGTAAATAGTCATACATGCCATCATAATAGCATAAATGTTTAAAGGATAATTCAGCCATTTTACTCCTGCTCCGGATAGTCCCATATCAGCCAGCAATAAATAAAACAATAACATAAATGACTGATTTCCGATTCTGTTTCTTCTTTGTTCCTGCATTTCATCCAATTGATTTTTACGCATTTTCATCATCCCCCCAGAAAATTTGATCAAGAGTTTTACCTAACACTTTGCAAATAACAATACATAAATTAAGAGATGGATTGTAGTCACCACTTTCTATCGCATTAATTGTTTGCCTTGTCACTCCCACTTTATCGGCCAATTCCTTTTGCGACATATCCATTGCTGCTCTTGAAGCCTTTAGTTTTAAGTTCTTTGCCATCTAAATCACCTCTGATAATATAGTAATACTTATCATCCTTTATGTCAAATATATTTTACTTATTGTATTACATATTTGATACAGGAACATATATTAACACAGATTAATACAACTCTTAATGGGAAATATAGGGATTTTTTTAGCATTAAGTGATAAAATTACTCAGAGGGGTGGTAATTAATGGAATGTATTGATAATAAGCTGAATATAATACTTAAGTTATTGAAAAAAACTGATTTAATATCACTGGATTGTATTTATAGAATTTATTATATGCCGATCTTTGGTTTAAAGCTTTTTTACAGGCATAAAATTTCATCCTTCAGGTCTTGTGCTTTTTGTAAAAACCTTCATTATGACAGAGTTATTAAAAAATATATCTGCTCTAAAGGTGAGTATGAGGCATGCAGATCCTTGGTTCCATGTATTATTCCTGATTCAAGGCTTATGCTAAGCAAACTTGTCACAGAAGAAGAGGATAACCAGGTCCCGTGGTTATTCAAAAAACCATGTGTAAATTTTGATGTTTTAGAACCAAAAAACTATTTTAGAAACTTTCTGTCATTTAATCTTAACAGCAGCATAATAAATCTTGAGGCACTTGAAGGAATACTTCTTGGCAGCTGTGGCGGCGAGCTTCCCTGTCATATTTGTGCATGTGTAAATAAGGAAGCATATACAAAATGCAGCTATGTCCAAAAAGCAAGCGAATTGGGTAAATGCGGTATAATCTATGATAACTTAAAGGAATGTTTTAACGAAAGCTCTGCATTATCAAATGTGTC
>CAYQCA010000040.1:0-18536 GCA_964415835.1 uncultured Clostridium sp.
GTATTTCCAAATTTATAATCTACAATAGAAAGCTTTCTTGGTATATCGATATTATAAGGACATCTTTCCATACATTTACCGCATTTCGTACAACTATCAGCCTTTACCACAAGTTCCGCATATAGTTTTTCTGCAAGTTTTTTATTGCCATACCAGAAGCGAAGTCTCTCTCTGAGTGCATATTCGGCTACATTGGTCACTCTTCCGTCTGCCATTTGTCTGTCAAAATAGCCTTCATACTTAAATATAGTTGGAATGTCCAAACCCTCCGGGCAGTCATTGCATTTACCGCATTGCCTGCATACGTAGTTACCAAGCTCCGGAGCATCTTTATATAACTGTTCTTTCTCAGACTGCGTCAGCGGAATAAACTTTTCAGCATATTCAAGATCATTCTTAAGCATTTCCCTGTTATTTATCCCGGTAACTACAACCGAAACCTCCTGACTGAATGCATACCTGAAAGCTGCTTCTGAGGAATTCCACAGCAGGCCGTCTGCTAAAGGCTTCATAAGGATAATTCCGCTACCTTTTTCATGAGCTAAAGGCATTAATACCTCTTCAATTTCCGGGAAGTTAAATCGGTCAAAATAATTGATTGTGGACATAACGGCCTCGAAATTATATTCTTTCAATGCTTGTATAAGCACATCAGGCTGACCGTGCATCGAAATACCAATATGGCCGACTTTTCCTGCTTTGCGGGCTTTTTCAGCTCCTTCCAATGCTCCTTGCGGGCCAAGAATAGTATTCAGATCCTCCATTGTGCCAACTGCATGCATTATGATAATGTCTATGTAATCAGTATTTAAATTTGTAAGACTCCTGTCAATTGATTTCAGGCAGCCTTCCATTTTTCTTTCTGCGGTCTTGGTAGCCAGAATATACTCAGAACGCCTTCCTGATACTGTTTTGCCGATTTTAATTTCTGACTCGCCATTCCCATACCCGCTGGCTGTTTCAATATAATTTCCTCCTGCATCAAGGTATCCATTAAGTAGGTAATCAGCTTCATTCACAGAAATCTCCAGCAGATGAAAGCCACCGAAACCTAACAGGGATGTTTTCAGCCCTGTTTTACCCAAATCTCTTTTTTGCATTGTATTTACCCCCCTTTAATTTAGCTTATTTATTTTTGTATTATATCATATCTTAGAAAAAGAAGATTAGAACACAATAAAAAGCAGCACCGGTCTCAGTTAAGGTAAACTGAAATCAGTACTGCTCTCTAATACATTAATCTGTTCTTAAGTACCTATTTATTGTATATTTTATATATCATTACTGCAGTTTCAGCTCTTGTAGCATTTCCAAGAGGATTGAGGTTTATACTGTCACCAGAAACTATTCCGTTCTTAACAAGAGTTGCCGCACTCTTTTTCGCATAGGATGATACATCCGACTCATCGGAAAATTGGTTCAAGTCATTAGTTGTTCCCGCTACCAGCGATTTACCCGCAACGCTCATTGCCTTGTTTATTAGAACCATCATATCCTGCCTGGTAATTTTTGTTTCAGGGTTGAACCTGTTATTACCAACACCCGAAGTAATTCCAAGTTTTTTTGCAATAGCAAGAGCTTCAGCATAATATGCGTCCGGAGCAACATCTATGAAATTATCTTCAGTTTCAGCACTCAAGCCAAGAGCTTTTACAAGAAGAACGATGAAGTCAGCTCTCTTAATCTCTGCCGAAGGAGCATACTTATCAGTAGATGTTCCGCTTATTATACCCTTTGAAGCTACAACTTCTATTGAGTTGCTCACAGGCGCTCTGAAGCTGGAGCAGTTGGAAGAGGTTAAAAACATTTATATGGATATAATAGATTATTCCAAAAAGTTCTCCTTCAGTCTTTTAAACCTTACAGTATTACGTTTAGCTACTTCAATAAGTATCATTACAGATTCCATAGAAAAAAGTCCTAATTTTGATGTGCATTGGGACATAAACGGATTTATAACCAATCTTAACAAAGCAGAAGTTCTTGATGAAATTAACGATCAATTTAATAAATTATTTGAGCAGATTATATCTGATATGAAGGGGAAGAAAAACAATAAATATAATGATTTACTTGACAATATAAACCAAATAATCAATAAAAACTATATGGATCAGGGTTTATCGCTTGAAAGTATTGCTGACAGTGTAAACATGTCCTCAATATATCTTGGCCGTTTATATAAAAGTCTAACCTCAAATTCTATTGCAAACTGCATTAAGGATGTGAGGATTACAAAGGCAAAACAATTATTGGAAACCACCAATTATTCAGTTAATGAAATATCCGAAAAAACAGGATTCTTAAGTGTAAATTATTTCTGTACCGTTTTCAAGAAGGAAACAGGAGCTACACCTAACGATTACAGGCAGAATAACAATATTGACAAATAACTATTAAAAAAGTTAAAGCACTAATTTCAGTAGATACAAGCGGAAATTAGTGCTTTTTTTATAGTTTTCGATTCTTGGGCTAATCATTTTAGCCTAGTGCTTTTGCTGTTTCTTTTAATTGCTTGCGGATCTCTATTTTCTGAGGGCACTTCTCTTCGCAGATGCCGCACTCAATACATTCTTCGGCTTTCTTGCCCTTCATCCATTCAAATTTTCCGATATTATTATACTCTTCTCTTGCATATTCAGTCAGGCCATATACCCTGTGATAATTCATAAGCTGAAAGTTCAGCGGAATGCTAACCTCCTGCGGACAAGGCATACAATAATTGCAGCCGGTACAATACAGCTCGGATAACTTTTTATTTTGTTCCATGGCAGCATTAATTGCAATAATTTCTTCATCGCCTAATTTCTGATCATTAGATGCTACTTGAGTATTTTCTTCAACCATGCTTACGCTTCCCATTCCTGAGAGTGCACATGTAACGTTTGGATTTGAAACAACAAATCTCAGAGCCAATTCAGCACTGCTTTTTGCCCCACCGGGTATAAGTTTTTTTATCACATCGGAAGGAGCTCCAAGTCTGCCCCCACCAACAGGACCCATTACAACAACCCCAAGTCCTTTTTCATGTGCATATGCTATGGCATCTTCATTACTTCTATCCAGCATATTATACTGACATAATACAGATTCAAAATATCCGGTATCGATGATCTTTATCATATTTTCCGGTTTATCATGGAAGGAGAATGAAATATGCTTGATCAGGCCTTCATCCTTTGCTTTTATTGCCTGTTCCAACGGGCCATTTTTAACATTAATTTTATTCTCAAAGGTCTCCCAATCTATCCCCCACATGTAATAAAAATCAATATAGTCAGTATCGAGTTTTTTAAGAGAATTTTCCAGACGTTCCCTGTAATGGACACCGGAATCGTCTTCTATAGGATTCTTTGTTGAAAGATAAATTTTATCTCTCCATCCCTTTATAGCCTTGCCTACAATGATCTCACTCTCTCTGTTGCAATAACCCGGTGCAGTATCTATATAATTGACACCAAGTTCAAAAGCTCTATGAATAATACGTATACTTTCGTCATAATCATATATTGTTTTTCCATCCACATTAGTTTGGGGCAATCTCATTGCACCAAAACCCAATGCTGAAATTTTAGCACCTGTTTTTCCAAGAACTCTGTACTGCATCAAGTAACCTCCTAAGTTTACAAAAGTATTTTTCTCTGCTCTAAATTATATCACATATAGATTAAATACATTATATTTTCTGTATTTTAAGTTCTCCTTCCATGCTATCAATAAATACCGTTTTTCCCTCGCTGATTTCTCCTCTGATTATTAGTTTTCCGATTTCGGTTTCGATAAATTTCTGCATATATCTCTTAACAGGTCTTGCCCCAAATACAGGGTCATACGCGCTATCCGCCATCAAATGCTTTGCTGCTTCAGATACATCAATTATAATCCTCCTGTCATCAAGCCTTCTTTGAATATCTTTGAGTGCCAAATCGATAATCCTGATTATTTCTTCTTTTCTCAACGGTTTAAACAAAACAGTCTCATCAACACGGTTTAAGAACTCCGGTTTAAAATATCTGTTGAGTTCAGCCAAAACCTCTTGTCTAATTTTTTCGTCGATTTCACTGTCTGCTCTGATTCCATTCAATAGATACTGACTTCCAATGTTTGAGGTCATAATTACAACGGTATTCTTAAAGTCAACCGTCCTTCCCTGACTGTCTGTGAGTCTTCCATCATCCAAAAGCTGCAATAGAACATTAAATACTTCTGGATGTGCTTTTTCAATTTCATCAAACAGAATCACACAGTACGGCTTCCTTCTTACCGCTTCTGTCAGCTGTCCACCTTCCTCATACCCTACGTATCCCGGAGGTGCACCTATTAATCTTGCAACTGAATGTTTTTCCATATATTCTGACATATCAATACGGACTACGTTTTCATCACTGTCAAAAAGCGCTTCTGACAGGGCCTTTGCCAATTCGGTTTTTCCTACACCGGTAGGGCCCAGAAAAATAAATGAACCAATTGGCTTCCCGGGATCTTTCAGACCCGATCTGGCTCTGATAACAGCATCACTCACGGCAGAAACAGCTTCGTCCTGACCCACAACACGCTTATGAAGGATATTTTCAAGGTTTAGCAGCTTATCCTTTTCAGTTTCTACAAGCCTGGATACCGGTATTCCTGTCCATCTTGCAACGATTTCCGCTATTTCATCCTCCGTAACTTCTTCTTTTAAAAGTACAGAATCATTGGATTTTTTTCGTTGTTTTTCTGCTTCCAGCTGCCTTTGAAGATCAGGAAGCGTACCATGCTTTAAAACAGCCAGTTTATTAAGATCATATACTCTTTCAGCTTCCTCAATTTGCATTTTTGTCTCTTCAATTTGCTGCTTAATATCTTTTTCCCTCTTAATATTCTCTTTTTCAAGCTCCCATTGTGCCTTCATTCTGTCGGACTTTTCCTTCAGCGAAGCTATTTCCTTCTCCAGCGTATCCAATCTTTTAAGTGATATCTCATCATCCTCTTTTTTTAGAGCATGTCGCTCTATTTCCAACTGCATAATACGCCTGGAGATTTCATCAAGCTCTGCAGGCATGCTGTCGATTTCAGTTCTGAGCATTGCGGCAGCTTCGTCCATCAGGTCTATAGCCTTGTCAGGCAGGAAACGATCACTGATATACCTGTTTGACAGAACTGCACATGCAATAATAGCATTGTCTGTGATTCTAACGCCATGGTATATTTCGAACCGTTCCTTTAAACCCCTCAATATTGAGATTGTATCCTCAACAGTAGGCTGGTCAACCACTATTGGTTGGAACCTTCTCTCCAGAGCCGCATCCTTTTCTATATATTTTCTATATTCATCAAGGGTAGTGGCACCTATACAATGGAGTTCTCCTCTTGCAAGCATTGGCTTAAGAATGTTTCCTGCGTCCATTGAACCTTCTGCTTTGCCCGCACCGACAATATTGTGTATTTCATCAATAAACAGAATAATTTTTCCTTCTGATTTATTTACATCATTTAAGACGGCTTTAAGTCTTTCCTCAAATTCACCCCTATATTTTGCACCTGCAATTAATGAACCCATATCCAGTGCAAAAATAGTCTTTCCTTTTAGTCCTTCCGGAACATCACCCTTTAATATTCTTTGTGCCAGCCCTTCTACAACAGCAGTTTTTCCGACTCCTGGCTCACCGATTAAAACAGGGTTGTTTTTTGTTCTTCTTGACAGGATTCTAATAGCATGCCTGATTTCAGCATCCCTGCCTATAACCGGGTCAAGCTTCCCCTGCCGTGCCTGTTCCACCAGATCACGTCCGAACCTTTTTAATGAATCATAGGTATCCTCCGGATTTTTAGATGTAACCCGTTGATTACTGCGAACCTTTCCCAGTGCAGCCATAAATTTTTCAAGTGTTATTCCATGGCGTTTAAATATTTCCTGGGAAGGTGTATGTTTTTCCTTTAAAAGAGCTATATATAAATGCTCAACGCTGGTATATTCATCCTTAAATCTCTTAGCTTCATCTTCAGCATGAACCAGTATTTCATTAAATCGTCTCGTAGCATACATGCTGGAAGCTCCATTACCATAGACCTTCGGTAACTTACCCAGTTCTGATTCAAGGTCTTTAATAAACAACTGAACATTTACGCCCATATATCCTAACAACTTAGGAATCAGACCATCCTCCTGTGTAACAAGAGCTAGTTGAATGTGCTCCCCCTCCACTTGCTGGTGTCCCATTCTGACTGCAATATCCTGAGCGCTAGAAACAGCATTTATAGCTTTTTCTGTAAATTTTTCCATATCCATAATAACCTCCACGTCAACAATGCAAAAAAGTTGCCTCTCCGCATCACATAGCCTTTATCTTGTATTCTTTTCTCATCTTTTCATATAGTGACTTCATTTCATAAGTCAAATATCTTGGATTAACCATTCGGACCTTTATAAACAAATCACCTCTTTTTCCGTGCCTGTCTATATATCCTTTCCCTGAAACACGTATTTTACCATCGGTTTGTATTCCTGCAGGAACATTAACCATTATTTTTCCGTCGACAGTTTCAACCATCTGTTCATTTCCAAGTGCGCAATCCCATGGAAAAATGTCTATGCCGGTTACCAGATTGTTGCCGTCTACGGTGAACCGGTTATCAGACTTTAATTTTACAGTCAAGAGTAAGTCCCCGTTTTGGTTCCCGTTATGACCAGTCTCCCCTTGCCCTTTCAACCTGATTTTTTCGCCGTCCTTAACACCTCTGGGAACCTTGAAGGTTAAGCTTTTATCACCTGACCGGCTTCTTAAAGAAATACGTTTTTCAGTACCTCTAAAGCCTTCATCTATTGAAATTTCAATATCTGCTTCAATATCCTCTCCCTTAATAGAATATCCTTGACCACTATTAAAAATATCATTAAAATCGAACCTGCTTCCCCCAAAAAACATATTGAAAAAATCGCTGTGTTCTCCAGTTTCTGTTGTTCTATATTCGTATTTTATGTTATTTCCGAATCCATAGTTTGAGGGATCATAATTATATCCATTCTGGAAGCTTCCATCATTTCCAATTGTATCATACTTTTTACGTTTCTCCGGATCGCCAAGCACCTCATAAGCTTCATTAATTTCTTTAAATTTCTCTTCAGCTTTTTTATTCCCGGGATTTTTATCAGGATGAAATTTTTTCGCCAGCTTTCTGTAAGATTTTTTAATTTCATCTTGTGATGACGTTTTGTCTACTCCAAGAATACTATAATAGTCGTTGTACTGCATAGTCCCCCTCCCTTCTATTTTGTGAACTGTAGAACTGTTCCAAATTCACATTTCACTTTGACTTTCTTTGACCTTTATTTTAATAATACTAAATTTAGAAATTATTATCAAACCTTTTAGCTTTTCAGCAAGAGCAAATGAATATAAAAAAAAGAGATAATTAGACGTATGCTCATCATCTCTTAATTTAGCTTTCATTACCTTTTATTTTCTTTTAATATTAGGTCAAATTTTTTAATTCTAATTCAAGGTCTTCAAGTATCTCCTGTCTTGACCAGGGTTTATCATGTCCCATCAAGCATACTTCAAAATCAAGACTCTTCAGTTCTTCAATTAACTTCTGTAATTTGTCAGGGTAATAGTTTCCGCCATTATGATGTATATCCCCACAAACGCCGTCACCCACAAATAATATTTTATCCTCCGGAAAGAACATAACAACACTGTCTTCTGAGTGAGAACCGACTATTCTGATCATTTTACAGGTTATACCTCCGAGGTCAAGTATCAGTTTTTCCTCAAAGACTAGGTCTGCTGTTCTGACAACAATCTTATCTCTGTCGGGATATTCTTTTCTAATGTGAATATCACAAAATTCGATATCTTCACCATTCTCAATGCGCTCTTTCATAGCCTGATCAGTCCATTCCCACCGGCTCATCTTTTTGAGATACTCGTTTGTTTTATTGCATGCAATAGATACTGCATTAACTGCACACATCCCGTAACAATGATCCCAGTGCCAGTGTGTTATTCCCACATAATCGGGCTCCCTTAATCCTAATTTTTTTAGTTCATTATAAAACAATTTTACATGTTCCGGTGAATTCCCGGCATCAACCATAAACGAGAATCGATCACCGCGGATATATCCTATTATGGGACGGTCTGTTTCTGAGTTATGAGGCATATAGTAAACTCTATCAGTCAACTTAGTCAGCATTTATGTCTCCTTAACTGCCACTTTTTAATCAATATCATCCATTACTCTGATTGCCATAGTAGGGCAAACCTTTGTGCATTCTCCACAGTTTGTACATTTTTCCGGATCTATTTTTGCCAATGTGCCTTCCATATTAATTGCTCCAAACTGGCAAGTCTTAACACACTTTGTACACCCGATACAGCCTACATCACAATTCTTTTTAGTAGTTGCTCCCTTGTCTTTTGAACGGCATACAACTGCATATCTCTTTTCTTTTGGAACCATTTCAATCAGCTTTTTGGGACATGCAGCAATACACTTCTCGCATGCCTTGCATCTGTCTTCAATTACTTTGGCAACACCGCCTACCATAACGATTGCATTGAACGGACATGCTCTCTTACAGTTCCCATGTCCAAGACATCCGTATGAACAGGCTTTATGTCCGCCAAACAACTGCGCTGCCGCAACACAATCATCTATTCCATCATACTGATATTTTTCTCTGCTGACACTGCAGCGTCCATTACACAAAACTCTGGCAGCTGTTTTCTTAATAGCACCTGCCTCTACTCCCATTACAGCGCCAACTTTTTCAGCAACTGCGCTTCCTCCAACAGGGCAACCGGAGACTTCAGCTTTTCCACTGACTACAGCATCTGCGAAGGCATCACAGCCTGCAAATCCGCACCCTCCACAGTTAGCCCCGGGAAGAACCTCTCTTATCTGAGTCACTCTTTCATCCACTTCTACAGCAAATACTTTTGAAGCATATGAAAGACCAATTCCAAATATTGCACCAAGGCCTCCAATTACGGAAGCAGCAACTATAATCTCAGTCATATTCTATCCCCCACAAGCCGCAGCTGCGGCTAAAATATAATTTCAACACCTTCTGTATTATTTAATCAATCCCTGGAATCCGAAAAATGCAAGTGAAACTAAAGATGCAGCAACCAGTGAGCTTGGGAACCCTTTTAGCCACTCAGGTATATTCGAAAACTCAAGGCGCTCTCTTATTCCTGCAAACAATACTATTGCGAGTGTAAAACCTACTCCTGCAAATGTACCATATAATACGGAGAATCCAAAATTCAATCCGCTTTGAATATTTAAAATACAAACACCAAGTACTGCACAGTTTGTAGTTATCAGCGGCAGATATACTCCAAGAGCCTGATATAATTGTTTACTGGTTTTTTGCAATATCATCTCAACAAGCTGAACAAGCGCTGCTATAACAAGAATAAAGCCTATTGTCTGTAAATATTCTATCTTAAATGGCTTTAAGACAAATTCCTGCAGTAACCATGTAGCTGCCGACGATACCGCCATAACGAAAATAACTGCAGCTCCCATTCCTAAAGCGGTATTAATTTTCTTTGATACACCAAGGAATGGACATATTCCTAAAAATTTAACCAATACAAAGTTTTCAATCAGCACAGCTGACAAAAACGTTGTTAAAATAGCGCCTATCATATAGCCTTACCCCCTTCACCAGAAACGGAATTATTGCAATGGCCTTCACAGCCCGCACAGTTAGCGCAACCCGTAGCTTTAATGTTTGTTATGGAAAGACGGTTTAAAATTCCTATAATCAATCCAAAGGTCAAGAAGCCTCCGGGAGGGAGAATCATTGCTATTGCAGGACTTGCGTCTGCACCAAATATTGAAAATCCTAAAATGCTACCGTTTCCAAGGATTTCTCTTACTGAACCTATAGCAAAAAGTGCCAAAGTGAATCCAATACCCATACCCAAGCCATCGGCTGCTGAAGCAGCAACGGTGTTTTTTGCAGCGAAAGCTTCTGCTCTTGCCAATATAATACAGTTTACAACAATTAATGGTATATATATGCCAAGCGCTTTATCTATTGCAGGTACATACGCTTTCAACAGCATTTGAACTATAGTTACAAAGCCGGCAATAATTGTTACATATGCAGGTATTCTTACCTTTGCAGGTATAAATTTTCTAAGCATCGATATAACAACGTTTGAACCGATAAGAACAGCCATAGTTGAAACACCCATACCTATTCCGTTGATGGCAGAGGTAGTAACAGCAAGTGTTGGACATGTTCCCAAAACCAATCTGAATGTAGGGTTTTCATCAACTATTCCATTTTTTATTGTTTTTAATAGACTCATTTTGCATTACCTCCATCTTCCAGCAGTTTGCCGCCAAGTGCTGCACAAGCCTGAACTGCGCTGGTTACTGCTCTTGAGCTGATTGTTGCTCCACTTATTGCTTCGATTTCATCATCAGCCGATGGTGCGCGTTTAACTACTTTTATTTCCTTATCAATTCCTTTTCCAATATACTGTCCTTTAAAGCTTTCATCATTGGCTTTACTTCCAAGCCCCGGTGTTTCCTTGTTGTCTCCGATTTGTACACCTGATATGGTTTTATCAGCTTTTACTCCTACAGTTACATTAATATCTCCGCCATATCCCTTTGGAACTACACTGAAAACATACCCTATAATTTCCTGTCCATCATAGGCTGCATACGCTTCGCGGATGAGGCCACTTTCATCTCTATTCTGCCAATCTTTGATTTCTTCAAATGACTTTGCTTCTGTCATTACTTGCCGTCTTTTTTCTTCTGCATCACTTTTTGCTCTTTGAACAATTTTATCTGCTGTTGTACTATTTACAAATGCTAGTAAAAGAGCGGTAACAAAACATATAACGAGAAGAGAAATCGTAGTTTTTATAATGTCACGCATGTTTTACGTCACCCCCAAAACTTTTTGGCACTAAATAACGATCTAAGAGTGGTACTACAAGATTCATTATCAGAATGGAATAGGAAACACCTTCCGGATATCCACCAAATAATCTGATAACTGACGTTAACAATCCGCAACCTATACCCATTATTATTCTCCCTTTAAACGTTACAGGAGAAGTAGTGTAATCAGTAGCCATGAAGAATGCTCCCAGCATTAGTCCACCGGCGAATATATGATATATAAAATCACCCTGGAACAGGCTGTCTCCACCTAAAATCCATGTCATTACCCCTACAGTTGCAATAAAGGTCAACGGTATTTCCGGTGTAATAACTCTCTTTACCAAGAGGTATATAGCTCCGAGCAAAAGTGCCAAAACTGATGTTTCTCCAATACATCCTCCAATATTACCTAAAAACATATCCATCAAACCAGGCAGCGAACCTGTTGTTTCAGTTCCCTTGAGTATTGCCAGCGGTGTAGCCGAGCTAACTGCATCAGCAATGCCAGCAGGATCTTTCCAGGTAGTCATTTGTACCGGCCAGGATGCCATCAAAAACGCTCTTGCAGCTAATGCGGGATTTATAAAATTCTGTCCCAAGCCACCAAATAACTGTTTTACAATTATAATGGCAAAAACTCCACCAATTGCTGCGATCCAAAGAGGAATCTCAGGTGAAAAGTTCATTGCCAGCAGCAATCCTGTAACAGCTGCACTCAAATCCTTTATTGTACTTGGTTTCTTTGAAGCCTTTGTCCAGATGTATTCTGATAATACACATGAAAGCACTGTAACTGCAATTACAAGCACAGCCTGAAGCTTGAAAAAGTATATTCCGGCAATTGTAGCGGGCGCAAGTGCAATTAGTACATCCTTCATTATGGAGCTTGTATTTTCTTTATTTTTAATATGGGGCGATGACCCAGCTAAAAGATTAATATCCATCATTATGCCTCCTTCTTTTTGCTTGCGGCAATTTTTCTGAGATCAGCCTTTGCGTAACGGACAGACTGAACCAAATGCCTTGATGCAGGGCAAACATAAGAGCAGCATCCGCATTCAATACAATCATTCACATGGTATTTCAGCGTTTCCTCTACTCTACCGTTAACAGCATTGGCATTTATATATAGTGGAAGCAATGACATTGGACATGCTTGTGCACATTTTCCACAGCGGATGCAAACGCTCTCAGTTGTAGCAGTCACTTCTTTTTCGCTTAGTGCTATAAGGGCATTTGTCTGCTTTATAACTGTATTTTCCAGTGAGAACTGCGCAACACCCATCATTGGACCGCCCATAATAACTTTCTTCGGTTGTTCTTTAAAGCCGCCGCAGAATTCAAAAACATCATTAAGTGATGTTCCTATGAGAACTTCCAGATTCATTGGCTTTGCAACAGCTCCACCATCTACGGTTACTTTCTTTTTAATCAGAGGCATACCGGTTTTTATATACGATGATATAAACGAAACGGTGTTTACGTTATGCACCAAAACACCAACATCCGATGGCAATTTGCCTGCAGGAACTTTTCTTCCGGTTACAGCATATATTAATTGTTTTTCTCCACCTTGAGGGTAGCGTGTCTTTAAAGGTACCACTTCTATATTTTTAAACTTCTTTGCCTCTTCGTCCAATTTTTTTATAGCCTTTGGCTTATTGGATTCAATACCAATAAATGCCTTCTCTATTCCGGTAAGCTCCATTACAATTTTAACGCCTTCAAGTACGCCTGCTGTATTTTCCATCATCTCTCTGTAATCAGAGGTAATAAATGGCTCACATTCAGCTCCGTTAATAACCAAGACGTCCAGCTTTTTATCCGGTGGCGGAGAAAGCTTAACTGTTGTTGGGAAACCGGCTCCGCCGAGACCAACAAGGCCTGATTGACGAATCATTTTTATCATGTCGCTTTTTGGGAACTCAGTAAGTGGCTTAACACTTTCATCTACTTCCTGCAGACCATCAGTCTCAATTTCGACTGACATAACTTCAACTCCGCCCGAATACAGTATCGGTCTGACATCTTTTACTGTACCTGAAACACTTGAATGTATCGGAGCTGAAACAAATGCCTCACTATCACCGATTTTCTGACCCACAAAAACTCTATCACCTTTTTTAACAGTAGGATTACATGGTGGTCCTATATGCATTGACATAGGAATTATTACTTTAGGTGGAACCGGCATTGCCACAGTTTGGAGTTCTGACGTCTTTTTTTCATGTGGAGGCTCAATTCCCCCTCTGAATGACTTTAAAGGATTTATCAAATTAACCCACCTCTCAAAATAGAATCAATACTATATTTAAAATTCTTTAAAAACAAGTATTATCTAAATATATTGGTATTTAGAAAGAGTCCTCTTAAAGCTGGAATATATAGGCTTTTCAAATAAAGACTCTTTTTTACTAACCAAGTAGATTATAATATATTGTATACATGAAGTCTAGAAAAGTTAAATTTTTAACTAAAAAGTCGAAAAAGCAAAGAAATTATTTTATTAAAAATGAACCAAAAATACCAAACAACAATTTGAATTGTTTGCCATTTATGGTATAGATATAACCTTAATCCCAATTTAGACTTTTCTTAAATAGATCTGCTGCTATGTGCACATTTGCAAAAAATTGTTTTGCCGAATCCAAATATTTTTGCGGCTCGGTTAACGACGGACTAAAATGTGTAAGCCAGAGTTCTTTAACATTTGCCTCACTTGCCAGCTTCGCTGCTTCAGAAAATGTCATATGCTTTTTTTCAATAGCTTTTTCAGAATCTAACTCATCACCATACATTCCCTCGCAAATAAAAAGATCTGCTTCTTTAATAAAGCGGGCTACTTCACCAGTAGGCCTGGTATCTGTACAATAGCAGATTTTTAGGCCCTTCCTGGGTTGACCCAAAACCATTTCTGGTGTAATAATTCTATCCTCCAGCAAAATTTTATTGCCTTTTTGCAAAAGACCCCAATATTTCATAGGAATGTTCAGCTCTTTTGCACCATCCGCATCAAACTTTGGCTGCCTTTTCACTTCTATACCATATGTCAGGCAGGGGAGATTATGATCTACAAATATACTCTGTATATAAATATTGGGAATTATATTGACCAAACTTTCTCTGCCTGATAGCTCAATTAGCTTTAATTCATAAGGCAGCACAGGTGAAATAACACAAAGCCCCTCAACAACCTTTTTCAGGTCGGGAGGTCCGATTAAGGTTATCGGTTCCACTCTACCGGAATTTCCAATTGAAAGAAGTAATCCGGGCAATCCGGCTATATGGTCAGCATGATAATGTGTAAATAGTATGACATCAATAGATTTTAAACCCCACCCGGCCATTTTAAGCGGAATTTGAGTTCCTTCTCCACAATCTATTAAAATCATTCTACCGTTATATCTTATAAGCAGAGATGTCAGCCACCTGTCGGGGAGCGGCACCATTCCTCCTGTTCCCAATAAACATACATCTACCATGTTTTCACTCCAGCCTGTATTTCTTGTTATTTTTCCCCTTTACTCCCCCAATTTATATTTCGTTAAAAAATTTCTTCAATTTTATATTGCTGAGTTCCAAGCTGCCTCTTTTCCAGTTCATTAAGCTGGATATATGGATCCTTTCCATGAAGCCTCTGGAACAGATGTCCTTCTGCTCTTAATTCCATGCCTTGCGGAACGCCATCCATAATCAGATTTTCAGTCTTAATTGCATCAATGCAGGCTCTCTCAATTGAAACAATGTCCTTTGAGGCCATTATTCCGATATCAGGAACAAGCGAGGGTGTTGTCAGTCCCCAGCAATCACATAGAGCCGTTATATTAGTAAGGAAATTTATGTAGAATACATTACCCGGCTCAAAGGTTTGAAGCACAGATTCAGTACAGACTGCCATTCCGGTCTGAAAATCTTCGTATTTATCTGAAGTCTTGGTTATTGCACCCGTTGGGCAAATCTTTACACAATGATGACAAAATGTACAGTGATGAAAATTAACGTTGTAATCACCATTCTCATTGAATCTGTTAGCATCATGATTGCAGCTGTTAATACACAGCTCACAATGGGTACACAAATCAGAATCCCAGGCAATTCCGCCTTCAAGTCCATGGATCTGCTGTCTTGTCCTGTCTGTAACACATCCCATGGCAATATTTTTGCAGGCTCCTCCGTATCCGCAGGCACCATGACCCTTCACATGGGACAGATCAATCATAACCTCTGCGTCATGAATATTTCCGCCCACATCAACATTTTTAAAGGTTTTAAAGTCAACTTTTTTCTCATAAAAATACTTTGCCATGGTTCCGCATACCGGAATTATAGGCACACCTAAAAACTCCTCTGTATATCCCCTGTTTCTGGCGCCATTAGTTTCCTGGTCAGTAATATAAACCTTTGCTCCATAGCCCTTGAGCTTATCTACCAATATTTTCACAAAGAGAGGATGTATAGTAGAATATCCTATTCCTCTTCCTAAATGCATTTTAATTGCAGTCCATTTACCTTTTACAACGCTTTCCATTTCCATATTATCGATAAGTCTTTTAAATTTAGCGGGCAAAGTGACGCTGCTATCGTATTTATCATATTTCACAGATGAAAATAAAACTAAACTCATATGTGGCCTCCATTTTAAAAAGTATTTTTAATTATTAGAAATATTATAACAATTCTTTATATATTAATCCATTATGTGAAAAATACAGTAAGATTAACTTTCAACTCTATTTCTACCCTTCTCTTTTGCCCTATAAAGCGCCTTATCTGCACGGGATACTATTGAATCTGTTGAAGTATCGTTCTTAAAAGCTGCTACTCCAAAACTCACTGTAAGCGAACATACTTTTTTAAAGCATGTATTCTGAATTGCAAGCCTAAGCTTTTCGGCCAGTATTTTCCCACCCATTTCATCAGTTTCAGGGAGAATAATAAAGAATTCCTCCCCTCCCCATCTTCCAATTATGTCAATAGATCTTATGTTTCCCTTTAGTATATTAGCGATTTCGACCAATACATAATCTCCTACTTGATGTCCATAGGTATCGTTTACCAGTTTAAAATGATCTATATCCAACATAATTACGCAGAAAGGCTTATTGCTTCTTTTTGTCCTTTCGAGCTCCTTTATCAGAACTTCATCTATCTTTAACCGATTATATACCTGAGTCAGCTTATCGGTAATAGACAGGCGTATTATTTCTTCCTCCATTTTTTTTCTTTTAGATATATCCCTGGTTACACCAAGCAAACCTTTAAAATCGCCCTTTTCGTCATAGATACCTGATACAGTAGTATCAGTCCATACAATAGTACCATCCTTGCATGGCTGTTCCAATTCTCCTCTGAAATTCTCAATAGGCTTATTATTTTTCACATTTTCAATTGCACTTTCCAGACCCTCTTTCATAATTTTTAAAGATTCCGGACATAACACTTCTTCAATTTTTTGATTTTTAACCTCTTCTGCCGTATATCCTCTCAGCTTTTCAACAGATGGGCTGATATATGTAAATTGTCCGTTTAGATCCATAATCCAGATAACATCCGATGCATTATCTGCTAAAAGCCTATGCCGTTCTTCACTCTGTACAAGCTTCCTTTCTATCTCCTTTAAATGCGTAATATCTCTTATTACGCTCAAAATATGAGGCTCACCTGCTATATGTATATACTTTGAAGAAATAAGACCAATAAGTACTTCTTTATTTTTATTCTGGAAGTTTATTTCCCAGTTTTGACAAAACCCGTTTTGTCTGAGCTTTTCTTTTAAATACTGCCGTTTCTCAGTATCCAAATAAAAATCTACCGCCTTAATAACTCCTGACTCAAGCTCATCCTTATTGTACCCGGAGAATTCCAGAAAAGCCTTGTTGTACCCAAGTATTTTACCATCATCAATTCTTGAAATTATAGTAGGATCCGGTATGGTATGAAATACCAATTCAAAGTGCTCTTTTGCCTCTTTTACCTCCTGAATGGAAGTTTCAATCTTCCTTGTCATACTGTTAAAAGCATCTGAAAATTCTCCAAGAAAATCAACATTTTGTGTAAAATCTCCTGAAGAAATGGCTTTTGTTTTCCATGTAAGATTTCTAAGTGATGCCTGCAAATTTTTCATGGAGCCCAAAACATATCCTTTTCCTGTGATATTATATGACAGATTCCCTGCTCCGAGAGCTAGAGCACTTTCTTTTATTGTTTTTATAGTATCAACAATTTCTTTTAAATCCTGGTCATCTACAAATTCTTCAGGAATATCGTGCAGAATCTTAACGTCATATAAATTGGATTTAATAAATTTTAGTATTGCTTTAACATCACTATCCGCCATCAATTTAAACCTCTATTGTTTTATTGCACCAATGCACGAAAACGGCATGTCCTATCCCCTGTACACCAGCAATCCACTTCTTTTACGCTGAATTTCTTACCGGTAAAACTCTCCAGAAGAGCACTGATAAAACCTTCATCATACGTACATATTTCATAATCCCGTTCAGGCAAGCCTGAGCAATCCAAATCCTCCGAAACGGTCAGCACAAGCTCTCCTTTATCCATATCTGCTTTTTCTACTCTTAAAATACCTATACCTAAATCCTTTAATATAGACATAAGCTGATTAATAAAATTATTTAAATCTTCAGTAGGTCTGAACATGTTTTGATAAAATTCCTTGCCGGCCAATTTACCCGATTCAAAGAAAATTTCATCTGTTTTTTCGGATCCGAAATTCTTTTCTATAATATCTCTAAAAGTAAACTGCATTAATCTGTACATTTCAATTCTTGTTGTATTTCCCAAGTTTGGTCTGCCTTGTTCTATGTCTCCAATCAGGTCCCAAGAAAATTCATATTTTCGTTTTGAATCCAAAAAGATACCCCCTAAGCATTTTGTTGCTTCGATATATTTTATCATTTTAATATATTTTTCGATATAGTTTTATGTAAATTTTAACAAGGCAATAGGTATTACTCATAATTATAGCGCGAATAGAATAATACTAAAGAACTGTATTATACTTCCTACTAAGACAAAGACATGAAATATATTGTGCATATATTTTCTCTTTTTACCCAGACCGTATAGAATAGCACCAATAGTATAGAATATTCCGCCAACCAGAAGTAAAAGGAAGCCTTGCTGACCTAAGGCTTGTATGGCTTGTTTATAAAACACAATAATGCCCCAACCCATAGTTATATAACATATCATTGAAAAAATCCCGTACTTTTTCAAATCAATGGCTGTAAAAGTAATTGCAATCGCAGCGAGACCCCATTCCATACCAAAAAGAATCCAAGCCAAAGGAGGATTTACTAGCCTTAAAGCGCTCAGTGTTATTGGTGTATATGTACCGGCGATAAGGAGGTATATAGTGCAATGATCCAATACCTGAAATACCTTTTTTGCCGTAACATGAGTCAATCCATGATAGATACTTGACATTGTATATAGCAAAATCATCATTGCACCATAAATGGCTGATGCTACTATACCATAAACATTATCCTGTATTACAGATACTATTACACACAGTACCAAAACAACGATACCAGCTGCCCCTCCTACAATATGTGATACCATATTAAATATTTCTTCGCCTTTTGAATAATTGGGCAATTTCCTGTCAG
>CAYQCA010000040.1:18636-23729 GCA_964415835.1 uncultured Clostridium sp.
TAGTATGCAAAAATGTCCTTAGTTTTCTTATATATTATTTCTATATTTCCGTATACAAGTGCTTTATGGTTTTTTCTTAAACTGATCAGTGTCCGGTAATAGTTCAGAACTGAACTGTCATCTAATATCTGATCAGCAGTGTTACAGAATTTGCAATCATCGTCAGTGCCTATCCATGGTTCGCTATCTGAGAATCCGGCATGTTTGTCGCTGGTCCACTGCATAGGTGTACGAGCATGGTCACGAGTTCCTGCCAGAACCTTTTTAAATGCTTCGCAATCACTCATTGTTTTACGCAGCCCAGCATATAAATTCAGACTCTCAACATCCCTCAACTCATTAATAGACGTAAAATTCTTATTTATCATGCCAAGTTCCTGGCCCTGATAAATAAAAGGAGTTCCCCGCAGCGTCAGCTGCATTGTTGCCAGAAGCTTTGCGAGCGTGTACCTGTAAGCAGGATCAGTGTCAACCTTTGACACCATGCGGGGATTGTCATGATTATCATAAAAAAGCGACATCTGACAATGATCTCCATAGTTTTCCATCCAGTCTGTAATATACTTCTTATAATAGTTCAAATCATATTTATATTCATCAAAACGCACATGTCCGGGAGTCTCCAGGTGATCAAAGGAGAACACCATATCCAGTTCACCACGGTAATCGGCTGTTAGCAACTTGCTCATTTCCATTCCAATACCCGGGGTCTCTCCAACCGAGAAGGCACCATATGTAGCGAATGCTTCGCTTTTAAGCTCTTTTAGGTATTTGTGCAGACGAGGTCCGTAAAAATAATGTTCAACACCGTAATATCCCATAAGTGCTCCAATTTTCTCATTGCCATCCGGTAAACCGTCGCGCTTTGAAATATAGTTTACCACATCCATACGGAAACCATCTACTCCCTTTTCAAGCCACCATCTTACCATGTCCTTAACCTCATCCCGGACATCGGAATTTTCCCAGTTAAGATCCATTTGTTTTTGAGAAAACAGGTGTAAGGCGTATTGATTTCGCTCCTCAATATACTTCCATGCACTGCCGCTGAAAAATGAGGTCCAGTTGTTTGGCTTATCTCGAAAGATATAGTATCCACCATATTTTGAATCCGGCTCATCAACCGCTTTTCTGAACCATTGGTGTTCGTCCGAGGTATGATTTACAACCAAATCCATTATCAGGCGCATTCCACGTGAATGAATGCCCTGAAGCAGTTCATCAAAATCCTTCATGGTTCCGAACTCGGACATAATTTTATGGTAGTCCCGGATATCGTATCCGTTATCATCATTTGGAGAATCATATACAGGAGAAAGCCATATTGCATCAATACCAAGCATTTTAATGTAGTCCAGCTTTTCCAGTATTCCTCCCAGATCACCTATACCGTCGCCATTACTGTCTTTAAAGCTGCGCGGGTACACCTGATAAAACACAGCTTCTTTCCACCATACCGGTTGAACTGTACACTCTTCCTTAAGCGGTATATCGGGCTCACTGTTTAAAAGCATAAGAAAAGTCTCAAGAAATCCTTTGTCTACATATCCCATTGTCAACTTTGGTAACACTTTCAGCTTAAGGTTCCCAACAACTGGATTATTAATTATATTGTCACTGTGTCCCATCTGCATCAATATTTTTCTCAGAATGTCACGTCCAATAGGATGGGAGTAGACATCTTTTATGCGATTATCTACTGTTAACATTATCTGTTTACCCCCGCTGAAGTATTCAAATCGCCCCGTTCGGCAAGTTCTGCTACAATGCTGTCAAACATTTTTTTGTCAATCCTGAACTTCAGCAAGTATACGATATAACCTGCGGCAATACTAATTAACGGCAGTATCAACATGGCAAGCTTCATAATTGTAAGGCCGGTATTTGTTACGTCATCAGGTGTAGGCGCGGAATTTATGCCCGAAATGATAAGCGTCGCTCCCACAATACCGCTTGCGATTGCACCTCCTATTTTGTTAATAAATGGCTGCACTGAAAAAGTAATGCTCTCATTGCGGCGCCCAAGCTTCCATTGTCCATATTCTACCGTGTCTGTCAGGAACATAAGCATCAGCAATTGGATAAATGCCTGACCTATAAATATAAGCACTCCTGCAAGTCCAATAAACCGCATATCCATAGGAGCAAAGAAAAAGATTATGTAACCTATGACAACCAGGATAGTTGAAAATGTATAGAGCTGCTTTCTGGTAAATTTCTTTGAAAATACTGAAAAACAAGTTAATGCCAGTAACTGGGATACTCCGAGGATACCGGCAAATACCGAGTACATTCCTTCGTTCTTAAAGGCATATTTAAAATAATGCATTCCGAAACTGGTGGTAGTGCAATATCCAATCATGAATAGAGCCATGGATATAGCAGTAAATAAAAGCTGATCGTTTTTGAACAGGACTGAAAACATTTCCTTCAGTGATGTGCTTTCCTCTTTTTTATACAAGCCCCGGTTCTCTTTCACCCCAAATAATGTGAAACAAAGAAATACCCAGGTTATAACTACAACAGCAATCGCAAACAGAAACCATGCCTGTTTGTCACCACCAAGAGCGCCTGTAACAGGCAATATGCCGACCACAACAATATACATACCAATATTTGCACAGATTCGTGCAAAAGAACCCGTCTTTTCCCGTTCCTTTTGATCTATTGTTAATGAAGGAAGCATTGACCAATATGCAATATCATTTGCACCATATATAAAGTCCCACAACAAATAAATGACAATGAAGGAGACAATATAAGCCGCACCGGAAAGTCCCAGATCGGTAAAAAGTAAAACAGTGAAAATTCCGCCGAACAAGCCTCCAATCGCTATCCACGGTTTAAATTTTCCATAGCGTGTGTGGGTATTATCAACCAAGAACCCCATAATAGGATCATTTATTGCGTCAAATATACGTAGAACCGTTAAGGCACCTGTCATCCACCACATAGTTGAATCAGGCAGATTTAGAATTTCTGTGAGATAGAATATAAAGTACATGCTTACTAAAGAATAAAGCATGTCTCTACCCACTGTGCCGAGTCCAAAGAAGTATCGGTTTCTTTTTGTACTGTTAGTCATTTTCCTCTTCCTCCATTTTTTCAGTTATGTACATATTGGAACCAAAATCCCCAAGCATACGGACATTTTTGTTATAGCCCGTACCAATAAATTGACTGCAAAGAGGTATGCCTGAAGAAAGGGTCAAAGATGTGCACCGGTACTCCTCCTGACAGTCTGAAAGGCTGTAGTGTCTGTTAGCAACCCGCATTACAAAGCCATCCGGGTTAATTTCAACAGGCAAAACATGTTTTATCAGTCCTCCAAACCTATCTATATACAGTCGTTGAGGTCGGGTCTTAACAGTGTATCGCCCTTTTTTCAAGCCAGTTACAACTAAGCTGTCTCCGCTTTCGGATGCTGTTGCAAGTGTTTGAAAAAATCCGGTCAAAGCAGTTTTTTTATCAGCGCTTATACTTTGCCAAACGACCTTGTTTCCTTTGTTCACCTTAATTCGCGAGAATGTTCCAAATTGAAACACCTTACGATAAGTCTTGTAAAATGCTATTTGATCAGCCACATCCTTTTTCTCCTCGGGAGTAAGGTATTTGATATCAAGTTCATAGCCAAGGCAGCCAAAACAGGCGGTGTGAAAGCGTGTTGCCAAAGGAGTTTCTCTCAGCGTCTGCTGGTGAGGAGCTTGTGAAACATGGGCACCCATTGTGGAGGGTGGGTAAAAATAGGAAAGTCCCTCCTGAATTTTTAACCGTTCAATCGGGTCAGTATTATCCGAACTCCATATCTGCGGGCTAAAGCACAGCATACCCAGGTCAAACCTGTTTCCGCCGCTGGAACAGCTCTCAAGTAAAATATGTGGCCGAGAACCGAAGATCCTCCCCAGTATTTCATACAGGCCAAGTATATATCGGTGATAAAACTCACCCTGATTCTGAAGAAGTGAAGAGTATCCCTCTGCTATATGCCTGTTCATATCCCACTTTACATAGCTGATATTTGCCTCATCTAAAATTGCACTAACATTCTCCACTATATAATCCCTGACTTCTTTTTTACACAGGTCAAGCACCAGCTGGTTTCTTCCCAATACAGGTTTCTTACCCGGATGACTGACTGCATATTCTGGATGAGCACGGTAAAGGCTGCTGTCCGGATTCACCATCTCGGGTTCGAACCACAGGCCAAAATCAAGCCCCAGCGCTCTAAGCTTATCCCCAAAAGCCTTTATACCATGAGGAAGCTTTTTGCTGTTGACTGAATAATCACCCAGCCCTGCTTTATCACTGTTTCTCTCTCCAAACCAACCATCATCCAAAACAAAAAGTTCAATTCCCAGTTCCTTAGCACTTTTTGCAAGCTGCAACAGCTTGTTTTCGCTAAAATTGAAAAAATGAGCTTCCCAATTATTTATCAAAACAGGGCGTTCTCTATTTTTCCAGTCACTTCTTACAATGTGTTGTTTTACAAAATCGTGCATGTTATGGCTCATGCCGTTGAAGCCGTATTCGCTAAATGTCAGCACTGCCTCAGGAGATTCAAAGCTTTCACCTTTTCCAAGCTTCCATTCAAAGCAATGCGGATTTATCCCTGCTGCAACCCGGACAAAGTCGTTCCCACTCTTTTCTACACTGCTAAAATGATTTCCGCTATATACAAGGTTAAAGCCATAAACATAGCCGCTGTCCTGTGTTGCATCTGCTTCAGCCAGAACGAATCCGGGATTGTGGCGATTGCTGCTGGAACCTGTAGTTGATGAGTTAATGGTAATACCGTATTGCACAGGCCGTGTATGAAGATGGGCCTCCTTTATCCAACCTCCGTCCAATGTCAGCATATTGAAATTCCTGTCTGGCACATCGATAATCATACTCATCATGCGACGTATCAGAACGGGATTTTCATCTTCATTGATTAGCACTGCACGGCGTGTTATGATGTTAGCTTCTTCGAAGACTGTATAATACAGATCAATTCTAACTCCACAGGAGGTATCCTTCAAGGTAATTACCAGCGTTTGATCACCACCATAGGAAGAAGGCATAGCATTCATATTAATACAACCCTCTTTTAT
>CAYQCA010000041.1:0-356 GCA_964415835.1 uncultured Clostridium sp.
TACTGTATAATCTTTAATTATCTATTCTTGCTCATCAAATAATTATTTTACCTAAATAAGCCAATTAGATACTTTAAATATTCTATTCTTCTTTGGATTTAATAATTTCTTTATTAAGTACTCTTAAATAAAACCAAATATCGTCTGCTGAATCATTTATAATCCTTTTAATTAATTGCATTTTCAGATAGTCCAACCTTTAACAATTTGCTTAAAAAGTTTTTTGGAGTTCCTTTGTGTAACGAATCAAAAATTTCATCCATTCTCTTAATATTTTCTTCCGAATAATCAAGCTCCACTTGATAAGTATTTCTGGCTATTTGAACTGCTCCATCTGGCTATTTGGATCATTTCTT
>CAYQCA010000041.1:366-10109 GCA_964415835.1 uncultured Clostridium sp.
TTGGCATTCTATGATCACTCTACTTTCTCATTTCATTATTGGCAAAAAATATCCACTCCCGAAGCCTCTAGTGCTCGTACTTGGAGAACCGGTTTATCTAATATAGTATATAGTACATCTAATTTTACCAATTAAAATATACATTTACAATTAAAAGGATAATAGTTAAGCATACCTTTATTTAATCCCATAAATAGCTAATACATAAATTTTTTTAGAAAATGAATTTTGACCTAAGTGGAGGTAATTTCCTGGCATAAAACTATAATGAAGGAACTCTTTTAATTAATCAAAGTCCGGTTGATGTTGTTATGCAAAACTGGTTCCCGCAATATTCGCATTGTAAGGCATCTAAGACTTCCGCCACCGGCCAATAGAGCATCAGGATGAAAATGAACGAATTTTATTCCTTCTTTTTCCAGGAGATTTATAGTTTTCTGTTTTAGTGAAATATCGTAATTAATAATTTTTCCTGGCTCTAATGGCACAAAGGAACTTCCCCACCTCTTTTGTTCCTCATCAGATAAAGGGACCATATCCACGTTTCGTTTGTTCATAAATTCCTTTATATCTATTTCCTTTTTTATATCTTTAGTTATATAATAAGTTTTTATAAATGCTTCTGGGTAGTATATAATTAGATTATCAGTGATTCTGTTAAAAACCATATCAGGATGCATGAATCGTCTCTCCTTGGGAATCTTTGCATAGATAACCTCAGGAAAGTACTGCAAGATAAAATCGATAAACTTATTGATAGACCTTTCAGAATGGCGCTCCGTATCCGCAACAAACACCATTGAAGGAGAGACCAACAAGCACCCTTCAAAATCCTCGCCTTCTTCCGGTTCATATAAGACCGGGATTCCAAGGTTACCTAATGCCTCTCTGACTACTATTTCTTCATGGCATCTTCCTCGTGAAGACATTTTTGACAGAATACTTCCAAAAGAGCTGATAACCGCTATATCGTGTAAATATGCAAGGTTAGGAAGACGGCTCAGCAAATCGGTGTTCCTCACAACATGATCAGCCACTAGATGTACCTTAATCCCCAGACTCTCAAGCAACAACTGGTAACTATGATGTTCTTCAAGATATTTATCGACATCAGGGACTTTATCAAAGAGAAAAAATTCTCTGTTATCTTCCGTTATTAATTTTATCGCATCTTCAGGTGAATGGAGCAAAACTCTTTTTAATTTACCGAAGTTCTCTATTCCATAATTATTCTTTGACAATGCTTTACCATCCATATAGCCTCCATAGATAAAGTTTTCCTTTATTTTTTCCGTAATGTTATGTGATTATTCTTCATCGTGAAAACTATAGCTTGTGTCTCTACAGCGGTAGTATTTCCTGTCTTATCAACAGCAAGTATAGAGTTAAATCCATAAACTGAAACTTCAATCTTATTGAGAATTCCAAAGAATGGTGATATAATTCCGCTATTCAATGAAATAACAACTAAAGTCCATAAATATCAGATTCATGAAAAGGGTGATTCCATAAATAGGAACCACCCTTCTCTATACTATTTCACTTAATAAAACATTTTATTAAAACATTTTTAACGCTTCTTCTAGACTAGATGCTACAGAGAAATGCTCAGCTAGAGGATTTTCACCTACTCTTTTTATCTGGCTGGAAGCTATAGTAGAATCCAATTCCAGGTAAATTCTGATCTTGAATGGAGTGGAAATATACAATTCTATTGCGCCTTTGAGATAAGGAATAACATCTGGCATTATAGGTTTTTGTTTTGTTCCATCCATAATAAATGCATACTGCGATGGATCTAACGAGCGAATTTTCTCACCCAATTCTTTTGTGTAACTTTGTGCATCAGCTATTGACATCATGCCTTCTACTTTAGCCAATAAATACTTCTTTTGTGAATTGATCTCAAATGAGTACATAATTAAAGCCTCCTATTATTGCGTAATTTAAGTTATATCTAAGCCCGTGGGACTTATGATTGATACAAGATAGCAGACATTTGATATCCACAACCTACAGAACAGAAAATATATTTCTGACCAGGTTTTAAGATACCATTTATGGCAGCCTCATGATATGCGACGACTGGACTCGTAGTGCCTGTGTACCCATAAATATCGCCTATGTAAATAAAGCGCTCATCAAAGTTTACATCCATCAACTCTGCAGTTTGCTGCACCTGTGATTTTGCGTATTGAGAAAAGAAAAAATAATCTATATCTTGGGGGCAATATCCATAACGATTTAAAAGCGTTGTAATAAGCTTTACCCAGTTGGTTGAAAAAAAGCTTACGTCTAGAGGCTTCTGATAAAGTTTTCTTTCATATGCATCTACAGTGTCATCCAAACGCAGTTTAGACATGCCGCAAACTGGTGAAAGTACCATATCAGGAAAACTGGAATCGGTAAAATAACCTGAATCGATAAAACCAATCTGAGTGGGATCCTCTGTGCGTTCTAAAATTACAGCAGCCGCAGCGTCTGCAACCGCAGCGTATGTAAACATATCGTCATCCCTGGCAATAGATGATACGAACAAGCTACCTACTACCAACGAATATTTTATTTTACTGTCGGTTTTAATGACTCTGCTTACCTGATCCATGGCCACAATCATTCCCACACAATTAGCGTTCATGTCATACACAGTATGAGCATTTTTTGCACCCAAAATATTGTTTAAATACAAGGCATTTGTAGGTGCCGTGTATTCAGGAGTATCAGACACAAAAACGATCATGTCCAGTTGGTCCACACTGATTTTAGCGTTTTGCAGCGCTTTTCTGGATGCCTCCAGTGCCATCGTCAGAGAATTTTCCTTTGTAACATCCTCAACCAAAAAACGTTCCTTTTTACCTAAACTCTCTAAAAACCCCGTAATATCCTTATCAAACTTCTCTTTGAAATGATCAATAAAGAACTCATTTCCCACCTTTTTCAAAGGATGGTAAGTACCTACTCCAACAATTTTTACATTTGTATTCATCTTTTTCCCTCGTATCTTTTGATATAAAATAAATGGTTCCTTGCTCCCATACTTCGACAAATGTTTGCAAAGTTAAATTAGCAACCCATTTACCTTAGTATTCATTAGTACATGCATACTTTACATTTTTAAACAATTAAATGCATATTATTGCTAAAAATAATATTATGTGACATAGTATACCACTGAAATATTTCAAATTCAACTTATTAATCCTGCAAAAACTAGAAATACTTTTTATTTTTTCTATAAATTGAAATATATCTTTTATTTACTAGACTCATCCATAGTTTCCGACTCTTATCATTGCATTTGCGGTAAGACAGTCATTCAGAAGTATAAAGCATTTTGTTTGTACATCTTCAACAAGATTATCATACACTATTATTAATCTAGAAAATACCTGCAGAGAAAGGAGAAATTAAAATGAATGAAGCGTTGTTAGATTTATTAAGGGAAGGAGGATATATACTATATTCTAGACACGGGGAAGCAACAGTTGGAGAAGACCGGCCCAATATGGATTTTCAGAACTGCTATACCCAAAGAAATCTTTCTGAAACAGGAAAAAGACAAGCAACTGATTATGGGCAAGTACTTCGCTATTATAGGATTCCCATTAGTTATCCGATCCAAACCAGTCCCTTTTGTAGGGCTATTCAAACGGCACGATTAGCATTTGGTAATGTAGCTACCCAAGTAGATCCATTTTGGTTTGACATTTATAGGCTTAGTGGAAATCTCTCCAATGATGAGCAAGAAAGAATACTAAGCTTTCTTCGATTAAGGTTGGAAATCAAACCACCTCTGGGTAGTAATAGAGTAATTATTGCTCATAGTTTTCCAGAAGGGATTGGTTTGGGTCAAGTTCCAGACATGGGAACAGTCATTATTAGGCCGTTGGGACAGGGAAATGGTTATGAAATCGTTGGTAAATTGTCCTTGGCAGACTTGGCAAACGTGTCAAGATACTGATTGGATTTAAAAAGATTAATACATCTAGAAATAAAAAGCAGCTTGAAGACAGCGAACAGCACGGTTTTAGTAAGCCTGCCATTGGTAATAGGCGCGGTTTTAGCCGGAGGTTCATTGGGTGATAATCCTTCTCCATAGGAGAAACGGCTGTGTTGTCATCCACGATTTCTGAAGTCCCATTGATGGAACATGTAAAATCACAGCTTCTATATAGTCTCATAGCTGTAGGTATATCTACAGTTCTATTTGTAATTTTTCCGTTTGTGCTATAAACAACTAAATAAATAGGATATACCTTCCCACTTTCTTTTTGTATTCCATATACTCTTCTCTAAACCTCTTTTCAAGAAACTTTTCTTCCTCTAAAATTAGCAGATGGAGACTTATGATCGCAAGTATGGAAGCTACACATACTACCGGATTAAAGAATGTAAGTGTTGAACCTATGTAAATAAGATCAAATCCTACAAATGCCGGATTTCTGCTAACCTTATAGATACCTTTATGAACCAGTCTCGTTTCATCTGATTCAGGTATCCCAGCCCTCCAACTGTCACTCAATGTAATCATTCCGGCAATAAATGACAAACAACCTAATGCCACAATCGCAAGTCCAGTTATTCTAAGTGCATCATTTCTAAACCAACACCAATCAATGATAGTACTAATTGCCATTATTGCAATAATCACATAACTCATCAGTGAAACAAAACGTTCTACCCGAAACGTCTTTGCATCTTTAACTCCGTTTTCTACACTGCCTTTTCCAAGCTGTGCAGTCTGGATTCCTTGTTTCTTCTGATAAAACATTTTGATAAGATATGCCATATAAAATACAACCAGCAGCACTATCTCTCCTATTTGATATACACTCATTTTTTTCCTCTTTTTAAGCTTATAGAATTTGATTTATTTCACCAAAATATTATAGACAAACACTAGTATAACAAAACTAGGTTCTATTTGTAAATATATGAACAATTATTCATATATAATAGTTGACATATTAATTTCACTTTCATATAATAACAATATAACATATGAACAAGTATTCAAGTATTGGTTAGAATGAGGTGAAAAGATGATTGATAATAGGAATGAAATAGTAAAATGCGACTGTAATATAATACATGAAGACATTGTAAAAAAGGTATTGGGAAAAATGCCTCATGAAGAAGATCTTTATGACCTTGCAGAGCTTTTTAAAGTTTTTGGGGATTCAACCAGGATTAAGATACTTTGGGCTTTAGCTGAAGCCGAAATGTGTGTGTGTGATATTTCTGTGCTTTTGAACATGACACAATCTGCAATATCTCACCAGTTGAGGGTTTTAAAGCAAGCACGTCTTGTAAAGTTCCGAAAAGCCGGAAAAGTAGTTTATTATTCACTGGACGATGCTCATGTAAAACAAATATTTGACCAGGGTTTAATCCATATTAATGAAAAATAGATGCAGCAAAGAAAGAAGGAATATTATGGCTAAGGGGATTAAAAAAGAATTTATACTTGAGGGGCTGGACTGTGCCAACTGTGCAGCAAAAATTGAAGCAAATGTGAATAAACTTGATGGGGTCGCTTTTGCATCAATGAATTTTGCAACCAAAACACTAACTATTGAAGCTGGTGAAAGTGAAAATATAGACAATGTTATATCGGATGCAAACAATATCATTAAAAAGCTGGAGCCCCATGTTGTAGTTCAGGAGAAGGATGAACACCAGAATAATCATGGTGAAAAAACAGATAATCGAAAGCTGGTTATTATCGGTATCGGAGCAGTATTGTTTATTATAGCATTATTATTTAAACTACCATTTTGGGTAGAATTTAGTATATACTTTGTGAGCTATATATTGGTTGGCGGTGAGGTTCTTTTAAAAGCAGGAAGGAATATTTTAAAGGGTCAGGTTTTTGACGAAAATTTCCTTATGTGTTTGGCGACAATTGGCGCGTTTGCCATTAAGGAATTCCCTGAAGGTGTAGCGGTTATGCTGTTTTATCAGGTTGGTGAATTTTTTCAGGATTTGGCAGTCAACCGCTCAAGAAAATCTATAGCTGCTTTGATGGATATCCGCCCGGATTTCGCAAACTTGAAAATTGGTGACGAGATTAAAAAAGTTGCTCCAAGCGATGTAAGTATTGGTGATATAATCCTCGTTAAACCCGGTGAAAAGGTACCGTTGGATGGAAAAATTATCGAAGGCAAATCAATGCTTGATACTTCTGCACTAACCGGTGAATCAGTACCGAGAGAAGTTGAAGCAGGAAGCGAAGTATTGTCAGGTTCTATCAACAAAAATGGTTTATTAACTATCGGAGTCACTAAAGAATTTGGTGATTCTACAGTTTCAAAAATACTTGACCTGGTGCAGAATGCAAGTAGTAAAAAAGCTCCTACCGAAAACTTTATTACTAAATTTGCAAAGTATTACACCCCTGTTGTAGTATTTGCAGCTGTTGCATTAGCAGTGATTCCACCTTTGGTTATTAATGGAGCTGCCTTTTCCGATTGGATTAACAGGGCTTTGATATTCCTTGTAGTTTCCTGCCCATGCGCATTGGTAATCTCTATTCCATTAGGCTTTTTTGGCGGGATTGGAGGAGCTTCCAAAAATGGTATCCTTGTAAAAGGGAGCAATTATCTTGAAGCCTTAAACGACGTCGATACTGTGGTATTTGACAAGACCGGCACATTGACAAAAGGTGTCTTCAAGGTTACAAAGGTAAATAATCTTGATAATGCTGCCGGTGTAAACCTTCTGGAATATGCAGCATATGCTGAAAGCTTTTCCACCCACCCTATTGCCCTTTCTATTATAAAAGCATACGGTCAGGATATAGATAAAAGCCAGATTTCAGACTATGATGAAATTTCAGGACACGGTATAAAGGTAAATGTCAAGGGAAGGTCTGTTCTAGCAGGAAACACCAAACTAATGGTTAAGGAAAACATCCCTTTTGAAGCGGTTGACGAAATTGGTACTGTGGTTCATATGGCCATTGATGGAAAATATGCCGGATACATTGTAATATCAGACGAAGTAAAAGAAGATAGCAGAAATGCAATTAAAGCACTGAAAAGTATAGGCGTCAGGAAGCTTGTTATGCTTACTGGTGATAATAAGTCTGTTGGTGAACGAATAGGCAAAGACCTGGGATTAGATGAAGTCCATACAGAACTGCTCCCTGATCAAAAGGTTGAAAAGCTGGAGATATTGGATAAGCAAAAATCACCAAAAGGAAAATTGATATTTGTTGGTGACGGCATCAATGATGCACCCGTTCTTGCACGTGCCGATATTGGGATTGCCATGGGGGCACTTGGCTCCGATGCTGCAATTGAAGCGGCAGATGTTGTATTAATGACCGATGAACCTTCCAAGCTCGTGTCTGCAATACAGATAGCCAAAAAAACCAAAAATATAGTATGGCAGAATATTGTATTTGCATTGGGCATTAAAGCAGTGATCCTTGTTCTGGGAGCTTTAGGCATAGCCACCATGTGGGAGGCTGTATTTGGGGATGTGGGTGTTGCAGTAATCGCTATTCTTAATGCCATGAGAGCTATAAAAGTTATTAAGTAGCGGCTTCTCTATAATTTTATGTTATCACCCATGAAAAATTTATTTTTACTGAATTCAGCAAGTAGTACATTTATTTCAATTTTATAAAATATTTTCTTAACATAATATCTTTTTCTTTCTCAAATAATATCATTGAGGTGATTAATTTGAAAAGAAAAATATTTTTAATATCTTTGATTATCTGTCTGTTTGCAGTTGAGGTTTCTGCTCAAAGCACCTACACAGTTAAACCCGGCGATAGTATTTGGAAGATTGCTGCTAAGCATGAAACCGGTATTAGTGAGATTTTAGCTAAAAATCCTCAAATTAAAAATCCTAGTCTGATTTACCCTGGCCAGAAAATAATTATACCTGCTCCCAGCAGTGTACAGTCCTATGAGGCTGAAGTTATTAGGTTGGTAAATGTTGAAAGATCCAAAAAAGGGCTCCAGACTTTGAAATCAAATTGGGAGATTTCAAGAGTTGCAAGGTACAAATCTCAGGACATGATCAATAAGAAATATTTCTCTCATACTTCCCCAACCTATGGCTCTCCCTTTAGGATGATGGAGTCATTTGGAATCAGGTTTTCATCAGCCGGCGAGAATATTGCCTATGGACAAAAAACCCCTGCAGAGGTAATGAGAGGATGGATGAACTCACCTGGGCACCGGGCAAATATATTAAGCCCATCTTATACCACTATGGGCTGTGGAGTTGCAAAATCCAGTACAGGAGTATACTACTGGACTCAACTTTTTACAAAGCCTCTCAAGTAAACCTAAAACAATCATAAGCTGGACAATTTCATCCAGCTTATGATTGTTTTTGATCTTACTTCTTTACTCCGCATTTATCTGCACTAGAACATCCGGAGCACCCGGCACAGCCTCCATTTTTTCTATTCTTGATAATCTTCCTAACTGCAAAAGACATTAACACTACAACTACCGCAACTATAATATAATCAATCATAAATGCTCTCCTTTCTATCGTAATACATCTGCGTATTGTCTGGAGTTTCTTATTTTACCGAATATTCCAATTGCAAGTGCAACAAGAAGAATTGCGCCAAAAACAATCAGAACTATATCTCCATTAATAACTGTATTTTCTGATGCTGCTTCCATTAAGGAAATATCAAGTATTTTTGGCTCAACAGCCTGTGTGCCCTTAAAGATCATATTGCCTAACACATTTACCAGAAATGCACTTAAATATGCAACCCCTGTCTGATAACCTATTGCATAAAATGTCATTTTCCAGTTGCCAAATTCTTTTCTCATTGCCCCAATAGCTGCAAAACATGGAGCTGCAAACATTATAAATATCATAAATGAAAAAGCTGTTACCTGTGTAAATGCTATTGGTATAACAGATCCCACAGAAGCAAATGTTGCAACAACAACCTCTCTGGCAACCAAGCCTGTAATTGTAGCGACTGCAGGAGCCCAGCTGTCCCCAAAGCCCAACGGAATGAATATCCAGCGAACTGCATGACCAATACTTGCAAGTATACTCTCATCTAGTCTTTCAGTTCCCAGGTACTCCATCGAGAAACTAAAGGATTGCAGGAACCATATTGTCGCACAGGCAACAAAGATCACTGTTCCGGCTTTTTTAACAAAGGATACAGCCTTTTCCCACATATGGATGGCAACGCCCTTGAATCTCGGCAATTTATAGGTAGGCAACTCCATGACAAACGGTGCCGGTTCACCTGCAAATCTTTTGCTTCTTTTTAAAAGGATTCCTGATATTATAACCATAGCAATTGATATCATATAAATTGCCGGACCAACCCAGGTCTGTTCTGAAAATATCATAGCTATAAACATCGCAAAAACCGGTAGCTTCGCTCCGCATGGTATAAACGGTGTCAGCGTAATTGTCATTTTTCTGTCCCTGTCATTTTCTATTGTTCTGCTGGCCATAATACCTGGGATTGAACAGCCTGTACCTATTAGCATCGGTATAAAGGACTTTCCGGAGAGCCCGAACTTTCTGAATATTCTATCAAGTATAAACGCAACACGGGCCATATATCCACTATCTTCAAGCAGTGAGAGAAACAGGAACAATATCATAAGCTGTGGAACATAGATAAAAATTGCTGTAATATTACCTATAATTCCATTCACAACAAGATCAACTACCCAATTCGATGCACTACTTTGGATAAGCAAATTTTCTGCACCACCCTGGATCAGTGCAAACAG
>CAYQCA010000041.1:10209-23253 GCA_964415835.1 uncultured Clostridium sp.
TTAATAGCATACCACCTTAGCTCTGAAGCCTCTAGTTTCTCGTCCGATATTATTTCTTCTATTTGATTAATGGAGGCTTCAACTTTAGCATTAAACTTATGTAATACCGTTGTCTTTTTTTCACTATTGCCCAATTGGATTGTCATACCAATTAGCTCTTTCATTCCACTTCCATTTACCGCAGATGTTTCAACAACTGCACAGCCCAATTCCTTTGATAGTTTGGCCGAATCAATTTTATCACCATTTTTAATAACAACATCCATCATATTGAGAGCAACAAACATTGGGATTCCAAGCTCTAAAATCTGTGTGGTTAAATAAAGATTACGTTCAATATTAGATGCATCCACGATATTAATAATTACATCGGGTTCTTCTTCCAATAAATAATTTCGAGTAATAACTTCTTCAAGAGTATATGGAGAAAGTGAATAAATACCTGGTAAATCAGTAATAATTATATCCTTCTGTCCTTTAAGCTTTCCTTCTTTTTTCTCGACAGTTACTCCCGGCCAGTTTCCAACATACTGTGAACTGCCTGTAAGTTCATTAAACATAGTTGTTTTCCCACTGTTTGGGTTTCCTGCAAGTGCTATCTTGATTGTCATTTCTAACCTCCTTTTATTCTATTCAACAATTATTTTTTCAGCATCAGCTTTTCGTAATGAGAGTTCATACCCTCTGACAGTAACTTCTATAGGATCTCCCAGTGGTGCAACTTTTCTGACATAAACGACTGCTCCTTTTGTAATTCCCATATCCATAATTCTTCTTTTTGTTGCGCCTTCACCATCAAGTTTTAAAACAGTCGCGCTTTCTCCTGGATTTGTTGTCTTTAATGTTTTCATTCAGACCCCCTATTTAAATTTTTACGCTATTACAATTCTGCTTGCCATTGACCTATCAAGAGCAACCCTTGTCCCTTTTACATTTAAAATCATATTTCCACCCAGGTCGGATACAACGATAACAGTTTCACCTGCCACAAAACCCAAGTTTTCCAAAAACCTTCTTGTTTCATCTTTCCCTACTATCTTCTTTATGATATTTTCTACACCTGTTTTTGCAAATGTAAGTGGCATAATACCTCCTTTGGTAAGCCATAGCTAACCACCTTGCACAAATTATGGTTAGCCTCCGCTAACCTTCGCTGAATAGAGTTTACTATAGCTAACTCATAATGTCAATAGCTTATTTTATAGAGCATTATTGCTAAAGAAAATCTGATATACTATAATTAACTGATAGATTAACTCTTTAAAGGAGATTTTGATTATGATATATGAATCCGGAGAGGATTATTTGGAAACTATTTTAATGCTTCAGAATAAAAATGGCAGTGTTCGCTCAATTGACATAGCTCGTGAACTTGGGTATACAAAAGCCAGTATAAGCCGCGCAATGAGTATATTAAAAAAATCCGAATACATTACTATGGATGGTTCAGGTCAAATAGAATTTACGGATAAGGGTTTAAATAAGGCAAAAGAAGTATATGAAAGGCATCAGATAATTACTACTTACCTCATCAAAGCTTTAGGTATAACTGAGGAAACAGCATCTAATGATGCTTGTAGAATTGAACACATAATAAGCGAAGAAAGCTTTGAAAAAATCAAGCTGTATGTGAATAAAGAAACATCCACTCAACCAGAAATATGAATTTAGGTTGAATGGATGCTTTTATGTAAATTGAAATATTATCAAATCAATTATGCACTCAAAAGTCTATCAATTGTATCTCTATCAAAACCAATTATTATATTACCATCGATTTCAATTACCGGAACAGCACTATGGCCAGATTTTCTAATCATTTCCAATGCACCGTTTCTATCCTTTGAAACATCGATATCTTCATATATTACATCTATCTCATCCAGATGACGCTTTAGTACATTGCACCATTTACATGATGGTACTGAATAAATCTTAACCTTCATACATAATCCCTCCTTTAGTAAATAAAAACTAATATTTTGATATTTTATTAATACCCCTGTATTTCAAATTTAAACATATTTTGGTAATTTTATTATTAAATAATCATCAATTTTAGCTATTATTCTCTTCTTCAATTTTTTTAGACTTTTTTACTTTTTTGTTTTTATATATAAAATAACCTATTATGACTAATATAACAAAAACTACTGCTCCTGCTAAATTAAAAATAGAGAAGAATTCATTAACTTTGTCTATATTATGACCTATTACTCGTCCGATTAATAGATAAATAATTTGTTGAAGTAAAATTGACAATAAAATATATAAAAAATAAATCTTACCTTTTATTCTGAATACTCCTGATAAAAGTAACATTATAGAACTTGTACCTGGTATAAATTTACTTAATATTAATCCATACTTACCATATTTTTTCAGAATTTTTTCTGTCCTCTTTAAATGCTTTTTATCAACGAACTTTGAAACCAGCTTATATCTTAGGACTTCATTACCTTTTTTATATCCAAAAATATATACAAATATTGATCCAATCAAACTTCCTAAAACAGAAACCGCAAGTACAGGGAAGAAATAGAATTTACTGCCTATTGTTGTTAAATACCCTTCAAAAACTATTATAACATCAGAAGGAAATGGTGGAAAAATCAACTGCAGAATTCCGGAAAAAAAGAAAAATATGTATGAATGAATTGCATTCTCGTTTATTATGTTGTGAATGAGCTTAAATAAAAAATCCTGCATTTAATAATGCTTCCTCCTTCGTAAGACAATATTACGTATTCGTATTATATAATTCTTCTTTATTATACCCAAATCTTATCAATAAGTCTGAATTAATAAAAAAAACGGTAAAAAAAGCCCATATTCTCAAATGGGCTCTGAATAATCTTATGGGCATGAAAATATCTCGAATTAAGTTATTTGTTTACACCAACAGGCTTTTGAGCGTATCCTTCAACAAAATCATATATCTCTTTTGATAAATCAGCTATCGCTTTTGTTGCTGCATCAATATTAACATTATCAGACATTATAGACAAGACGTATGGATGTGTAGCAAAAACTATACCAACATCATTTCTTGTTGACGTTTGGTTTCCTATTTTGTGTGCTACTTTAACTTCATCAGGGAGTTTTGCATCAATTCTATCGCTCCAATCTGTATTTTCCATGTTATAAATCAATTCGCCATATACATCTTCATTATTTAAATACAGCTTGTACAAATCCTCAGCAATTCTCGCCATATCATATGGACATGAACGATGTGTCTTACCGTAATGTACATTTCCGCCAACTTCATCTATATAATTACGGACATTTTCTATACCTAAAAGCCTTATAAGCATATTAACACCACAGTTATCGCTTTTTTGAATAGAAAGCTTTGAGGTCTCACGAACTGTATATTGAGTTCCGTAAGCGGAATTTATAATTATTCCTGTACCAGATTCCAAATCTTCTTTTTTATATGTTAGCATGTCATCCAGGCTTACCTTCCCTGCTTCTATGTTCTTATACAATAGTACATTAATAGGAAGTTTTGACGTACTGGCAGCAATGTATTCAACTTTATCGTTGACTTCAACTGTTTCGCCTGTTGCAAGGTCAATAAAAGTGACTCCATACTTACCAGGTAGCTTTGAGATATAATCAGTGATTAGTTTTTTTAGCTCCGGCATTTTACCGCTGTCTTCAACGGAATCAACATTCGGAAGGAATCCATGATCTTTTGTTTCAACTCCATTTCGCACCGGACTGGGTGTTGAAGGTGCAGTGCTTTCTTTTGCCGGTTGTGTATCAGATGCAACGGCAGAAGAATTCGATGCTGTACTAGAAGTATTAGATGCGCTTGTTTGTGTTGAATCTCCAGAATGTGAACCGGGTACTCTATTGCTAAAAAACAGGTAACTCCCCATTGCAATGGCTACTAAACATAATATGATTGTAGTTGAAATAAGCTGTCTTCTTCTTTTATATTTCTTTTCGTTTCTAAAGTGGTATGAACTCATGTTTTTTTAAAGCCTCCATATATAAGCAGTTTTATCTTTAGACGTATAATCGCCAAAAAAGTGCCAAGTTTTATGACCATCTCGTTGGTGTAGTGATATTTTTCTATATCCGAAAAATTTCATTTTCAATCCAGCCGCTATAATACTAACACTAACATATTACATTTGCAATTAAATTTTATTACTTGCTATTTTCAAATAATAGTCTACAATTATCAGCCTTGTACTTGGAATATATAAACTCCACAGGCTGTCCGCTTTTTGAATAAAGAATATTCTGCAGCTTAATTAGAGGTTGTCCCGGCTGAACCCTCAATATTGGTGAATCATTCTGATCTGCAAAAACGATTTCCAGAATACTCTTACTTTTATCAGGTATTAAAGGGTACTTTCCCCTAAGTATATCAATTGAAGATTTTCCGGCTTTAAGCTGGTCTATTATATCAGGAAATAAATTTATAGGTATATACGATTTGTTAAACGAATAAATTTCATTTGCAGCTTTATCAATATATGATATATAGGAAATCAATGCAATTGGCATACTTGCATTATAGTTAAATATCTTGTTTAAAATTTCAAATGATGAGCTCTCAACAGCTGTGATTTCAATAATATGCTTTTCTGCTGGAGATTGGCAATCCAAAATTGAATCTGTAAAGCCACTGAAATTCTTTATGTCAATTACATTCTTTTTCCCATAGACAAAAGTGCCCCTTCCCTTATCCTTGTATAAATAGCCACTACTTGTTAATTCATTTATAGCCTGTCTTACAGTCGGTCTGCTTATGTCATAGAGCTGGCATAAATCCTGTTCTGAAGGGATTTGTGTATTAGGCGCATATTCATTGCTTTCTATTTTCTTAATAATGATGTCTTTCAGTTGAAGATATAATGGTACACTGCTGAATTTATTAATCATATGTATCGCTCCTTTATAGCTATTTGCTATAAGTTATAATAAAAGATAGGATGATGTATTGACATCCTATCTTTTATTATATCAAAATAATATTTTATTCAGCAATAGTATCACTTAAATTTAAGCCTTATACCTTTAATTCAACTTTTATTTCGCTTTCACTAACACCATTAAGTAATGGCTTAACATCATTTTCAATAAATTCTACTACCTGCTCCGGGCATCTTCCGATGTAGTTTTTAGGGTCAAGAACAGAATTCAATTCTTCAAGTGTCATACCAAACATAGGATCGTTAGCGATTCTTTCAATTAAATCATTATACTCGCCATCAACCTTTACCCTTTTTCCTGCAGCCATTGAATGCATTCTTATCTGTTCATGAAGCTCCTGCCTGTCACCTCCGGCTTTTACAGCTTCCATCATTATATTCTCTGTTGCCATAAAAGGAAGTTCATCCATAACATGTTTTCTTATTACTTTAGGATACACTACAAATCCACTTGCTACATTTATATAAATATTTAGTATTGCATCAACACCTAGAAACGCCTCAGGAACAGAAATTCTTTTATTTGCAGAATCATCAAGAGTTCTCTCAAACCACTGCGTGGAAGCTGTTATGGCAGGATTGAGTGAATCTACTATGACATATCTTGCAAGTGAAGAGATTCTCTCACATCTCATTGGATTTCTTTTATAGGCCATTGCGGATGAACCTATCTGCTTCTCTTCGAATGGCTCTTCCATCTCTTTCATACTCTGAAGAAGTCTCATATCGTTGCTGAATTTATATGCACTTTGTGCAATTCCACTGAGTACACCCAAAACTCTACTATCAAGCTTTCTTGGATAGGTCTGGCCTGAAACAGAAAATACCTTTCTATAACCCATTTTCTCAGCTATAAGCTTTTCCAGCTTTTTAACCTTTTCATGGTCGCCGTCAAATAGATCTAAAAAGCTTGCCTGAGTACCAGTTGTTCCTTTGGAACCAAGCAGCTTCATATTTTCAATAACATGATCCAGATCTTCCATATCCATCAGCAATTCCTGTATCCACAAGCAGGCTCTTTTACCCACAGTAACAAGCTGTGCTGGTTGATAGTGAGTAAAGCCTAATGTTGGCATATCTTTATATTCAAGTGCAAAATCGGAAAGTTTCTTTATGAGTACCAGCATTTTACTCCTGATTAGTTTCAAAGCTTCAGTCATAACTATAATATCAGTATTATCACCAACGTAGCATGAGGTTGCGCCCAAGTGAATGATACCTTTTGCTTCAGGGCATTGTTCACCGTATGCATGAACATGGGACATAACATCATGTCTAAATTGTTTCTCATAATTCTCAGCTGTTTCGTAATTAATATTATCCTTATTATTTTTAAGTTGCTCGATCTGGGCATCAGTAATATTCAAACCTAATTCTTTTTCAGCCTCGGCTAAAGCAATCCATAGTCTTCTCCATGTTTTGAATTTCATATCCGGAGAAAAAATCTGCTGCATTTCGCTGCTGGCATATCTTGCATTAAAAGGACTTTCGTAAACATTTTTATTCATGTAAAAACCTCCATGAGAAAAAACAAATTTTAAAACCATAAATATTATACAACACAATCCGAATATTTGCATCAATTTTATTAAAATTGTTCGGATAATTTTATACCAAAAAAAGTGCGGGATTTTAGTCCCGCTTTAGACATTTATGAATAGGAGATTATAATCTCCTGGGATTGTATCTCTGTCAAGATTTACAATCCAATAAAATTATAATCTTAATTACTGGTTCATTCAAGCTATTTATAAAAATTATTCGTTTATAAACTTTCTTGCACTAACTAATTGAACACTTATTGCAAGAATCTCTATAGCTTTTTTCAGTTCCGCTACCGGTGGCATTGTTGGAGCAATTCTTATATTCCTGTCTTTTGGGTCTTTGCCATAGGGATAAGTTGCACCGGCCTTAGTTAAAACAACACCAGCCTCTAGAGCTAGTTTAGCTACTTCCTTAGCGCAATTGTCCAAAGTATTCAGGCTTATAAAATATCCACCGTTTGGCTTATTCCAGGTAGCAATTTCCTTACCGCCCAGCTCTTCATCCAGGATTTCCAGAACAATATCAAACTTTGGTTTTAATATACTGGCATGTTTTTTCATATGCTGATTGATACCGTCAAGATTTTTAAAGTACCTTGCATGTCTTAGCTGGTTTACTTTATCGAAGCCTATTGTTTGAATCGTTAAACTCTTTTTAATGCTATTAATGTTTTCAACACTTGAAGCCATAACAGCAATACCGGCACCGGAAAAACTGATCTTTGAAGTTGAACTGAATATATACACCATATTCTCATTGCCAGCTTCTTTGCACGCGGTTAGAATATTTTTGAGCTGATCAGGCTTTTCTGTAAGGTGGTGAACACAGTAAGCGTTATCCCAGAAAATTCTGAAATCCTGTGCTTTTGGTTTTAAAGCAGCAAATCTGTCAACTACCTCATCAGAATAAGTAATTCCATCAGGATTGCTGTATTTCGGCACACACCAAATCCCCTTGATGCTTTTATCCTCAGCAACAAGCTTTTCAACAACATCCATATCTGGACCATCTTGTTTCATATCTACAATGATCATTTCTATTCCAAACAATTCACATATGGCAAAATGTCTGTCATACCCGGGGCTGGGGCATAAAAATTTAACCTTATCCTGTTTTGACCATGGTGTACAGCCTAATACTCCTAATGACATAGCTCTTGCAACTGTGTCATACATTAGGTTTAAGCTGGAGTTTCCACCTATAATAATTTCATTAGCATTTACATCAAGCATTTCTGCAAATAGGGCTTTTGCCTCAGGTATACCATCAAGCACTCCGTAATTTAAGCAATCAGTACCATCAGCTGCTTTACGAAGTTCCTTAGCAGGTATGTCAAGCATTTCAATGCTCAAATCAAGCTGCTCTGAGCAAGGCTTTCCCCTTGTCATATCCAGTTTTAAATTTTGTTCTTTAAAAGCGTTATAGCGTGTTTCCAAAGCTTCAATTACTTTATTTAGCTCATCTTTAGACAAAGATTTATAGTTAATCATCGAATTCTCCTCCATATATAACATAGAACTATTCTAATACATATTATTATGATTTGCAAGTTTTATGTTCCATAAATTCAAAAAATTATACGGGTAATATTAATTTTTTAGTTTTATTCTAATTTCTGCAAGAATTAGGTAGATAAACTGCAGTTGTTTTGGAGATAAAAAAAAGACAATGTTTGTATCCATTGTCCTGATTATAACGCCTATATATAAAATGAATCTTTAGAAAACTGCTTTTATAACCCTCATAAAGTTCCCACCGGCAATTTTATTTACCAGTCCTTCACTATAGTTAAGCTTTAGAAGCTGATTCAGCAATTCATCTATGCACTGAACACCTTCCAGACCTTCAGGTGTGCTGTCAATACCGTCATAATCAGCGCCTAAGCCTAAAGTATCCTCCCCTGTAAGTGCAACAATATGCTCTATATGATCTAAAACATTTTTCAATGTGGCCTTGCCTTCGTTATGAATAAAGGCAGGGCATAAATTTATACCTGTAACTCCTCCGTTTTGTTTCAATGCAAGCAGCTGCTCATCAGTTAAATTTCTCCTGTGATCACATATTCTCTTAGCATTTGAATGGGACGCTATAATGGGTGATTTTGTTGCCTTGATTACATCCCAAAAACCGGCCTCTGATAAATGTGATACATCCACTAACATTCCAAGTCTGTTCATCTCAGTAACAACTTCTCTTCCAAAGGGTGTAAGACCACCCCCTGTAATTGCATCAGCTACACCATCAGCAATTTGATTTCTATGATTCCAGGTGAGTGTAATTGCCCTTACACCAAGCTCGTATAACATTCTAAGAGCCGACAAACTACCCTCAAGCGCGTCACCGCCTTCTATTGTTAGAACTGCAGCAACCTTTTTATTTTTAGTAGCAGTCATAATATCGTTGTAATTACGACATAACATAATGTCATTCTTATTATCTTCTACTTCTCTATATAGTCTGTCAATTATGTCTATCGTCCGACATAAGGCACCCGTTTTTGCATCCGTTGGAGAAATAAAAGCAGCAAAAAACTGTACAAACCCATCGTATTTCATAAGTCTGTTCAAATCGATATGTCCTTTATTCTCACGCAGTAATTCTCCTCTATCCATAATAGATGTAATAGTGTCACAATGTGCATCAACAATTAACATTATTATCCTCCCTTGTCAAAATGCATTTTTTATTAATTTAAGTCTTTCTGTATAATAAGTTTCATTTTTCTTTTTCATTTTAATTTCTACAATGTCAAATCTTACACAACTATTTGTTTTTCCCGTGTTTGACAGATATATAGAAGCTACAGTTTTTATCTTATGTTGTTTTTCAGGGTTTACAGCTTCGCTTGGTATTCCGAAATCATATGAATTCCTGGTCTTAACCTCTACAAAGCATATATATTCGCCATCTTTTGCAATTATATCTATTTCGCCTATTCTGCCGACTCTGTAGTTTGTTTTGATTATAGAATAATTATTTCTAATTAAGAAGTCAACTGCTATTTGTTCACCTGCTGCACCCTTTCTTCTGTTATTTATATCATTCATACAAAAACCTCCACGCCAACTTATGGTATAATAGTTATGAAAGCATCGTGGAGGTACGCGATTGAACTATATATAAGTTTCACATTTTTACAGCTGTTCTCCATAGCTTTTATCTACACTGCCGATAAAGATTAAAATTTCAGCTACAACCTCGTATATCTCAGGAGGTATTTCGTCTCCAATGGTTAATGAAGAAAGTGTCTTAGCCAAATTTGAGTCCTGATATACCGGGACATCGTTTTCCTGAGCCTTCTCTATTATTTTTTCTGCAACAATGCCTTTACCTGCTGCAATTATTTTCGGAGCTCTATCAGTTTCAGGTGAATACTGCAGCGCTGTTGCATGCTTAATATCTTTACTATTATTTTTATTTTGCAAAGCAATCACTCCAAATAGTCGATTTAAATCGTTACATCTATTGTATTTGAACTTTTTATAAATTCTTTTTTGGCTTCAGACTCAAAATTTACAATGTTTATCGGTTCTTCTATAAGCCTGTAGGTAAAATCAACAAGCCTGTATCCCTTCTCTAGAAGGCTTGTATAAAGCATCTTATGGCTATCCTTTAGAATTTTAAAAGCATCGCATTTTTCCAATCGGAAATTAGTTGCGATATTTTTTTTGTCAATACTGAGCAAAGTATCAATACGTCCAAGATTACTTGTGTCTAAAGAAAGAAGTATAGTCATACTTGATGGATCAAGTTTTTTGGATTTTGAGCCTTTTTTCAACATATATAGTTCGCCGGTGATATTTTGATTAAAAATACTTAGTGGGAGCTGAATGTACGAGCTATAGTTATTAAGTTGATTTATAAAATTCATATTACTCTCAAGGTTATTTGCAATATTCATTGCCGCTTCACGTGTCTGCAGTGGCAGTTGATGAATTGTGCTTTTAATATTCTGAAGAGCCTCATCTAATTCATTATATAGTTTAACCGGATTGATTTCATCACTGTTTTGATTAATCTTAACAACAAGATTCTTCAGCTCAGATACAGCGTCATGAAAGCTATTTAAATCAACAGGCTTATTTGTATCAACAATTTGAGCTTTGGATTCTGGTTGATTATCATTCTTTAATTTGAAAATTATATTATCAATTTCATTAATAATAGTTTTAGCTGCTATTTGCTGGTCTTGGGAAAGATCACTTTTAGCCGCCATAGCCAGAACTTCAGCTTTTATTACATTCATAAGAGGAATATCTACTTTTGTAAGAGGAACATCCCCTTTTATTAAGTTCCTTATTTGTTCGGTGACAGTTGATTTATCATTAGATTTGATAATTTGTTCTGCAGTCTTATTCGTATTGTTCATTATTTCGCTATCACTTGTCTCATTCACCGGTACATTTACATTTTTAGCAGTTGCATTCATTTTGGAGTCATCTGCTGAAGTACTATATAACTTAACAACTGAATTGGCAGCAGGTTCAGCAACGTTGTTTGCAGCAGCCTTATCAGACTGATTAATCTGGTTAGCATAATTAGCCTGAGTAATCTGATTGGCTTTGTTGTCCGATTTTGCAGCTATTTCGAATGACAACTTTTGTAGAATTTCATTAATAACCTGAGCTTTCACAGGTACTTCCGGCTTAGCATCGCTTATAGTTTCTGAAAACCTCAGAAGCTCAGCAATGTCATTGTTAAGTTTTAGTCTTCCTGCCAGAAGGCTCTGAAGCTTTTCAATACTGTTTGTATCACCTGACATATTTGCAGCAGTAAGAAAGGCAGCCGTATCAGGCTTTATGTCGGTATTACTTCCGGTTAAATTTGTTACCTTAGCCATAGTTTCAGCAGTAAGGGGTAAATTCTGACTTTTTAACGCGAGAGCTAATTGAATGTTTTGGTCTGTTAAAGGTAATTTAAGAGCAGCTAATGTATTTTTTACAATATCAATAGTTTGGTCTGCCTGAGGCTGCATAGCTTTAAAAGCAACCTCAAGTGCCGGTTTGCCATCTACTGTACCTCTGTATATAAAGCTGACAAATTCCCCTTCACTTGCTTCAACAGGTGTCATTGCACTAGCTAGCACGGTTGAGCCGTCTGACAGTTTTAGCGTAAGTTCGCTTCCGGAGTTCTGAAGGACTTGTGCCCTGACTGTATCACCCGGTTTCAAGTTGCCTAATACATCATTATCGCTATATAAAGTTGTGTTTGCATTGGGAATAAACCCATCAATCCTCAATTTTATATCCCCCAACAAATATTACTGGTTGCAATTGTATTCACCTTATTCCATAAAATTTTTAACAAAGCTCAATCTATGTATCGGACAAAGTCCGAATTTTTTTATAGCTGAAATATGCACAGGGGTACCGTAGCCTTTATGCTCAGCAAAACCGTAGCCCGGATATTTAGCGTCATAATCCTTTAATAACCGATCTCTTGTGACTTTTGCCAGGATTGATGCAGCTGCAATGGACAAGCTTAAGCTGTCGCCCTTTATAATAGGAACCTGTTTGGTAGTAATATCTTCAAGTCTTACTGCGTCTAGTAGTATACATTCAGGCACTGGATCTAGTTGGTTAAGAGCCTCTTTCATTGCTTTTTTGGTTGCATTTAATATATTTATCTCATCAATACATTTTTCATCAACTGCAGCTATACCATAAGCTAAAGCTTTTTCCTTTATTTCTTCAAAAAGCTTCTCCCGTTGTGCTTCGCTAAGTTTTTTTGAGTCATTTACTCCTTCAATTAAAAGACCCTTAGGAAGAATAACCGCAGCAGCCACTACAGGACCTGCCAATGGCCCCCGGCCTGCTTCATCAACTCCTGCTATGAAGTCAAAGCCATCATCATATGCTTTCCGTTCAAATTTGAGCATATTTTCAAGTCTCTCGATTTCTTTATTGTGTTTTTCTTTTAATTTATAATATTTTTCTAACAGCTTACCTATTGATGCACCTGTATTTTGCATTGTTTTTAGATAATCAATTGCTTCATCAATTGATTTTTCCTCTAATTCTCCCTGGATTTGTTTAATTGTAAGTTTAGACATTATGTACCTCGATATGTAATGTGTTGATACTTATACTTTACTACAATAGTGTTAGATTGGCTAGTAAGATATTTTTAGAAACAAAAAAGGAGAGTTAAAACTCTCCTTTGATTTTACCATCTATTGCCGCCACCGAAATTATTTCTATTTCCGCCGCCGCTAAAGTTTCTGTTTCCACCTCTGTTGTTGTTTCCTCTTTGCTGCTTTCTTGCTGCTCTGCAATCAGGACATCTTTGAGGTTCATTTTCAAAACCTTTTTCCTTGTAAAATGCTTGTTCATTTTCTGTAAAAATGAATGTTGAATTACAATCCTTACATGTAATTGTCTTATCTGCCATATCAATATACCTCCTTCGAATTATTTGGCTTTATTAATTAATGAGTAATCTCTCTCCAAACAAATCAAAGGGATTTAATCAAAATAAAATAAACCATGCACAATATATGATAATCAGCTTGTTAAGCATATCATATTTAACTTATAAAAGCAAGTTA
>CAYQCA010000042.1:0-21573 GCA_964415835.1 uncultured Clostridium sp.
TGATTCACCAATTAGTAAGGATACTCTTTATTCTGTCCTCCAGCATGGAAAAGGCAACATTATTCATTCCACCCTCTGGGATGATGATGTCAGCATTTTTTTTACTTGGTTCAACAAACGCCTCATGCATTGGTTTTACCGTATTCAGGTACTGATTAATAACTGAGTCCAGACTCCTGCCCCTTTCATGGATATCCCGCATAAGCCTTCTAGTGAGCCTGATATCAGCATCTGTGTCAACAAAAACCTTAATATCCATAAGTTCAGCCAGCTGCGGATTATCAAATATTAGAATGCCGTCTAGGATGATTACACGCTTGGGCTCCTCCCTTACAGTTTCGTTCAGCCTCCGATATTCTACAAAAGAGTATGTGGGCCGCTCTATCGTTTCAAAGCTCTTAAGTTTTTTCAACTGTTCTATCAGCAGATTCGAGTCAAAAGCATCCGGGTGGTCAAAATTAAGCAAAATTCTTTCTTCAAAAGTAAGGTTATCAAACGAATTATAATAATAATCCTGGCATAAAAGAACTACATCGTCACCAAAAGTATTTTTCAGCCTCTTTGCAAGTGTAGTCTTTCCAGAGCCTGTCCCTCCGGCAATTCCAATAAGTACAGCATTTTTCATTTCGACCTCTCCAAATAATTACTAAATATTTTTCTCCAAGATTATATCACAAATAATAAACAAAGAGTACTGAATACCTTGTATCAGGCGTCAGTACTCTTTATATTTATAGAAATATCATCCTCAATTACTTGTGTTTATTATTTTATCAAACTGCTGGATAACAGCTGCAATCTCAGCGCGGGTTGCTGTGCCTTTAGGGTCAAAACGATTGCCGCCCTTGCCATTAATTAGTCCCAGAGCCTGCATTAAATGCACCGCTTCTTTTGCCCAACTGCTTATATCCTTATCATCTGCAAATTTAACTGATATGTTATTTGTTGCAGGAACAGATAAGTTCATAGCCTTTATATAGTTTGCAAACATAACTGCCATTTCCTCACGGGTTATGCTTCTATCAGGCTGGAATTTAGTTCCTCCGGTGCCGTTTACAATACCGTTTTCTGCCGCCCACGCAACATATGAGCTGTAATAAGCAGTTTTGTTCACATCCGAAAATCCGGATATCTTCTCAGCAATATCTGCGCCGTATAGTTTACCAAGTATTGTTACCATCATTCCTCTTGTCAGCGAAATTGCAGGTGCAAATTCTGAGTTACTTATACCGCTCATATATCCCTTATCGAAAACATATTTTATTGAATCATAGAACCAATCTGTACGTCTAATATCGTTAAACGGACTTTGCCAAGCAGTACCTATAGGTTCAAATTTGGCTGTTACACTTATGTTTTTAGTTACATTTTTATCTGTCCTTGTTGTGGTTGTTACACCATCACTCCAACCTACGAAGCTATACCCTTCAGCTGCAATTGCAGTAACCTCACTACCGTTTCCATTTATGTAGACACTTTGCTTGGTGTTGCCTGTAATCGTTCCACCTTTTCCCGCCGAATATTCCAGGGTGAAATAATTTGCCCCGCCTCCGCTATCGTTATTTACAACCTTAACCTGTATTTGAGGTGATAAATCATCGGTATTGGAGACATTTTGCGGAAGCTGAAGCACTCCCCTTATATTATATGTTCCTGCTATATTGCTGTTATATCCGCTTTCAAGCCATGCAACATCGCAATTAATTTTTGTACCGTCATTCAATGTAACCTCTGCTTTTGAAGGCTTGTTTAGGTTTATGAAATAGGTGCCTCTGTATACACGCAATGACTCAATTGGAGTTATGGATGCCACATTTTTTTTCACCACAAACTCAATTTTATCCGAAATATCAAATTCACCGCTGCTATCTGCTACATCTACCAAATAATTACCTTTTGCGTGAACCGTAACATTGAAATTCTCCAAATCAATAGCATCAGCCTTCAGCACCAGAGTATTGTCCTGTACACTTAAATATTGATTCTCGTCCACGCTCCATTCTACTGATGTACCAATAAGCATTTCAGGAATAGAAAGTTTTGCAACCATGTCGCCGCTCTTTGCCATTGCATCAATATCAGTTCTGGATACACGTATTGACTCCGGCTTTATTGCTACCGGCTCTACACTGATATTTGCCGTTGCTTCGAGAGAATAGCTGTCGGTTACTGCATATTCACACATAACAACCGCATCACCCGCATAAAGGCCGCTAATTTCTCCCTTATCATCAATTCGCAGCTTATCACTGCCATATATGGTCCGGAATTTTGTTCTGGAGTTGTCCAGTAAAAACTCCTGTCCTTTTTCTGTAATACCGTAAACCTCCAGTTGGGCAGTATCACCCTTTGACACCGGGAAGGCTTCGTCCTCCTTCAGCTCATTTTGGTTTACTGTCAGCTTCATATCAACGAATCTTGACATTTCTGACGGTACTGCACTGCAAAGCATCGTCGTTTCATTACCAGCCAGATCAACAGCTTTAATTTCAATATTTTCATTTGATGCATTACCTGAGCCCTTATATTCAAACTTACCGTTGGAAACTGCTACAGTTTTTCCTGACACATACACTCTGGCATTAGCTTCGGCTGTACCCGTGATTGTGTAGCTGCCTGCTGTACTTTGCACAACAGTACTATCCAGCATTAAAGATGGAGGCGTCGTGTCTGTAGTAACATTCACAGTAAGCATTGTATAATCATTATTTTTGTTTACTGCATAGAAATCAAATACATTACCACCCTCGCCAAATATCAGATCGTCGGACAAAATTTTATCCAGCACATAAGGCTCATCTGCCTTAAGCTCCAATAGGTCATAGCCGCCATAATTACCATCAATCCTGTACATTACACTTACATCCTGATCAGAAAGCAATGTAATAGTACCTTTATTGTTGTTGGTGGTAAGCTCAAATACATTCTCTGCCTGAGTCATGTTTCCGTTGCCCATGGTATCGGACTTTACAGGACTGATACCGTTAACGGTTATAGATAGCTTTGCCGGATTTGGTTTTGGCAGGTACGCAGGCTCTGTAATAAATACATTTCCTTTATATGTGGTAAACCCGCTTTCACTCTTTTTGTACGCATATACCATGGCACGATATGATTTATCCGGCTCTACCGTTATTGACTTATAGCTGTCAACAACAGGATTCCCGTTTTCATCCAGTTGGTAGCTTCCGTCATTGTTCACCTTATACACCGGGACATCCATTGAGCTATTGAAGTATACCTCTGTTTTATTTGTATCCATTGTTTCAAATCCATCAATTGCCTGCGCGTTTTCATCCAGAAGCTGTACAAAATATCCATCTGCCTTTTCCGAAGCATCATATTCCAGCTTCAGCTGTCCGTCTCCTGCCGGTGACAGCTTTGCATTTCTTATCTCTCCAGGCATATTGGGGTTTGTATATCTGAAGGTATTGTCCGCCATCGCTGAGGATACTGTGTTTCCATTCTCATCATATAATATGGTCCTTACTCTGTAGTCCCCTGTAGCAAAGCGCTGCTCCAGCTCTGAAAGCTTAAAGCTGTAAGTACCTGTTTTGGCATCAATACCGTCTTTAACCTTAACCCCTGAATCAAAGCCCTCCAGCAGTGAGGCATAATAGGCATTCTGCTCCTCTTCACTCATGGCCTCAAGCTCTTGCTGATTCTTTGTATTTTGCTTCACTTCATCCCCGGATGAAACATATACACCTACAGTATAACTATTTTGTATATTTTTTGTTGCCCAATCAACCTTTACAGTGTCGTTTGACAGCTGTGAATCCAAAACCTCAATCTCAGGAAGTGATGCCACATTGTAGCCTGTTACTTCCAGAGGCTTAGTTGAAACCACCTTCCACTTTCCTTTTTGGTTTACTGATATATTTATGGTGTTTTCTTCTAAACCACTTTGTGATTTATCAGCGGAAATCGATTGTACAAGGCAGTTTTCATTCATATTAAGGGTATATTCATTTCCATCAGGATCATACACCTTTATTACATCATTTACATCCTGTGGCAAATGATCCAGCTTTAGACTAAATAAGCCGTAATCCTCCTGAATGTCAATATTGTCATAAGTGTAGGTTCCTTCATCATCCATCAAAACAAGATAATTTTCCGAGTTATAGCATTTTTTGAGATTGCTGCCGAATACAGCCACACCGTCCGCATTTGTATCTCCGGAGCTGTGATAAATTCCGATAGAATTTTCAAGCTCTTCTTTTGGTATGCCAAGCTGATCTTCAAGGTAATCCCAATCATCAAAGAATTTTACCTCTCCGTCCGCCCAATAGTATGAAACGGATATTGGTATTCCAATAATCCTTATTCCCAGATATGCTCTGTAGGTTGAAAGCTCTGCCATAATTGCCATGAGTTCAATTCCACCCAAAACAGGAATCCAGTCTGGTATGAATACTCCTACATATGCCTTACCACCAAAGGACAGAGGGCCAAATATTCCGTTTATACTCGGGTTATATGAGAACCATGCCGAAGCCTCTCCTTTGAGTATGCCTAAGAAATTTGCTTTAAAACCTGCACTTATGTCAAACCCTGCTTCTGTTTTACCGTTGTGTTCAAGCTCATACATATAAAGTTGGAAGTACGCTGATTCTAAAACTTTCAGGCCAACAATCTTGCCATCTGAAGCTTCAAATTTAAAGCCTGTGCCACCTACCGAAATTTTTATAGTATCCAGAACAAAGGAATAAAGAGTAGGGTCTGCATAGCCTGAAATAAGTGCTACTGTTACAGGCGGAAACTTTCCGTAATTACCCTTTAATTGTTTATACAGATTGTAAACCCCGCCGCCGATTTTTGTCAGAAAACCCGCAGGTCCCAGCGGAATTCGCAGTACATCTCCTCCGAGTACAAGCTCCACACAATCAGGATAAATCTTGCCTCCTGTCTCTAAAACAAGGGAGAACAGACCGTTTGCCTCAAAAGCATCTCCTACCTTGAGTCCTGCTGCAATTTGCATAAACCAGCCGTCATAGTCTATTGAGTTTACCTCAAAAGCAGCCTTTGCACCACCCTTTGTAAATGCAGGCACTGAGTCCGAGGTCAGATTTATACCACCATTTGCTTTTACACCAACAAGCTCTGTTGAGTTGGTTTGGCTGTTTACACCATAGCGCATTTCTTCCATATTAAGCTCTATGAAGCTGTCATTCTTTTGACCGCTGGACACAATTTTACTATTTTTGTCCGCTTTCTCAAACTTCTCTTTTGCCTTATCAACATTTTCATTCTTTTGCTTTACTTGTTGTTTTTCTTTCTCAGTCATACCGGGCTTTTCTTTGTAAACATCAGATTTTTCATCGTCATCCTCTCCATTGGATGCCTTTGACCACCATGGGAGCTCTACGCTGAAGGACCCGCCCAATGAAATTGTTTTTGCACCAAATACAGCATTATTTACAGTAATCCTGAAGCCGGTTAAAGCACCTAATGCCTTGAACAGTTCGCCGCTCACAACATTGGCCGGAGTTACTATTTCAATATCCTCCCCGCCTTCCTTGGCATCCGGGTCGCCGCGAAGTGCGTAGTCGGTACCGTCTTCAAGGCAGGTATAGAACTGCCCGTAATGGAACATATACTCACCCACGTAGAGTGCTCCGTCTCCTGCCATTACCAGCGAATCGGATATCTGCCCCCACCATTGCCAGCCCTTGAACTTTTCCTCATAAGACTGCCTTAAGAGCTTCTTCTGGTCTTCAGTAAGAGGCTTTCCGGTAGCTTCGTCCCTCAGCTTGTCCAGGGACTGTGGAGTGTCATTGTATCTTGTCAGCGTTATACTTTTACTTGTACTCAAAGGTGAAGCGACGAATTTAATGGCATTATTTATAATCGAACCTGTCTCAATTGTGTATGAGGTTACCCCGTTTACATTATATGAGGAGACCTCACCCCGGACAGTAAGCAGTATATTGCCTTTGATATCATCTACATAATCTTTACGTTTTTCGGCACCTAGTGTCTTTATTAAGTATGCATTCAAGTCTGCCATATCTTCTTCTTTTTCCACCATAATTACATCATAGACAGGCTTTCCGTTGTCTTCCTTAAATGAACCTATTAACATAACTCCGTATTGTTTACGGTCATATTTTTTGTCATTGGAAATCTTAAAAGGCATGGACATATTTCCATAGTTTTTGCTTTCAAGGCGGATGGAATAGTTGCCTTGTCTGAATTCACATTTGGAATTGTCCAGCTTCACTGTCATCGTACCATTATCAGAAATATTCACGTCAGCACGGGATATTGCATATTTATTATTTAATTCGGTATTACACAAGTACACTTGCCAGTCATAATCGGCCTTTAAAAGGTTAAAGTCATTGCCTTTAATGACAACTTCCTTTTTTATGGCACCTGAGTAAATGATTGACGGAGTAATTTCAGTCATTTGCATAGAGGGCGGAAGACCTTTTGCCGATGGTAGAATAACATATTTCATAGACTCCGCGCGTTTCTCTCCATTGGTAACCACTACACCCAGCTCGGCAACAGACGTGCTTTGCATAATATCAGGCTCAATCAGATATGTGACTGAGGCCGTATCTCCCGATTCAATGGTTTGTATGGTCTGCATTTCATTCTGCCCTTTATATAGAGCCAGTCCTTCGGATAAGCCCAGGGTAACCACAAAGTTATTTAAGGTAAGCATCGTATTATTTTTTACATCAACCTTAACTTCAAAATAGCCCTCATAATTTCCAGACTTATAGCCATCTTTATTAGCGTTTAACGAAAGCTTCTGTGGTGCACTTATTTGAACACTGTAATCATCGCTGTTGTAGGAAGCATCCGAAACACTTCCTATACCATAAAAGGTTTCATATGTACGTGTTTCACCCACAGCAAGGCTTTTGGGATCATAGTAAAGAGCCACCCCTCCGTCAGCACTTCCAAAGCTGTTCATATTGGTTGAAAAATTAAGAAGAGGATTTGTTTTTATATCCCATTTTGTGCCATAAAGGGTGTTCCAGTGTGCCATAACAACTTTTGATGGAGCAATTGCACCCTCCCAGCCCGATAAAAGTCCATAGGTGATTACATTTGGAGCAAATCTCTGGTCATACGCCTGCCATATTTGAGGTATGTCGTCTCCCTCCAGCACTGTTTCGTTGGTAATAAAACCTCCATTAACAACAAACGCTGCTCCATCATTTGAGCCCAGCTGTGTATCCATCAGAATTCTTGCACCCAGCTCAACCTTTTTATTGCTGCTGTTTGAAACTTGATATGTCACACGCATATTGCCTACATTGGGATTTGCTTCATCTACAATTAATGTCAGGGTTTGAATTACCTCTACACCATTGACCTTCCAAACGGTTTTGCATATCCTGTCACTTTGCTGTGTTTCAGATATCACACCTCCCTTGGTTCCATAATTGTTCCCAAATATGTAATCCTCGCCGTCGATGCGGATTGTAGTAATAGACGTTTGAGGCTCCTTGTTAAGATATAGCAGTCTTTTGTCATCATCCTTCTGTGTAGCTGTAAGCCCCGCGGTGGTTGCAAGAGAATATCTGCCGTTTGCTTTATTTACAATATATTCAACAAAGCCGTTTTGCACCGTTATAGGTTTGCTTGCCTCCTGAGCCGCCATTACATCCGGTCCAAGGAATGTAAGTGCAAATGCAGCTAAAATAATAATTGAGATAATTTTTTTCATGAATATTTCCCCCTTTATTCTGCAAATACATATACAAGTATGTTGTTACATTCAACATCTGTTATGTATACCGAATACCAACCTCTTTCTGAGAAATTGTAACTCAAGTCAACAAATTCATTTATTGACTTAAAATCACCCATAAGCTTTTTACCAGGTAAAATCTGGACATTTACAATCTCCGCACTATTGATTGCAGTTATTTTCATATTTTTACTTCCAAGTGTAACAGTTCCCGCCATAGGCATTTTACCATTGATTGCAACATTGAATTTTGTCGGGTCATATACTGTAATATAACGTATATACTGTGCTTCATTTCCGGCTGAATCCGTTGCAGAGTACATGACTTCATAATCCCCCGGAACATCCGTATTTACTTTACTATCAACCTCAATCTTTACAGTTATATCCTTGTTGTCGGTTGCACTTACACCCTGCATAGGATCAAAGGTCCTACCCTTTTCCAGTGCAGCATACTGATTGTCAGAAACAATAACCGGAGCCAGGGTATCAATATTCAGGACATAAACCTCAACTACAGCAGTATTACCCAGCAAATCAGGTATTTTAACTGATAGGCTCCTATTTCGTTCAAAGGTAAGAGCTGCGCTGCCATCTTCATTAACTTTCATACCGTTCGGCCAAACCACCTGTTTGTCTGCTGTAAATGTAATTGTAACAGGCTGGTTTGTAACTTCTGTTGTTGAATAACTCACTGTTATTTTAGGAACAGTCTTATCAATATTTGTGACCTGAGCTGTAATTTCACCCATTGCGCCTGCTGAATTTGTATACTGGAATGTGAACTCTCCGTTCTCAGCAAATTGGTGTACCGATGACCCTCTGTTGTTGATTATGTAAATATTTTCTTCAGCATTCTTGGCTTTCAGCGTCACATACACATTTTCATTTGTCATTTCTCTTGTAGAATACTCAAGCTCAACCTCGGGCAGAGAGTTATTTATATAATCGACCTTTGCTGTTTGTCTTGTTACATTACCGGCTCTGTCAGTTGCTATAAACTCATAGCTTCCGTTTGAAATAAACTTATAGGTATTTATATTGTTGAACCAGGCTACGGATTCATCCGCTCCAGCTCTTGCAAATACACTAAAAGGAGTTTTTACCGGCGGTGTATATGTAAGTGTAACTATAGGTGCGGTCTTGTCAATTCTGTCAAAGCTCGATGAGAACCGGGTTGAATTGCCTGCCTTATCATAGAGTTCAAAAGTACAATTTCCATTCTGTGTATAGGTATAGGTCATGTCTTCTGCACCGCTTAAATTATCAGATGCGTGGAGTGTAGCCACTACATCTTTATTTGTCCATGTATAGCAGCTATATGTCAAATACCCGTCAGGTGCAATTTTATCAATTTTATCAACTGCCGCAGTTATACTTCCTGTATTTCCAGCCTCATCATAAAAGCTGAAAGTATATGAACCATTGCCGTTAAAGGTATAGCTGTCCAAGCCATCTGCATGTGCGGGAGACAGACTTTCCAATGTCAAAACTGCTTTGATGCTCTGGTTTGTCCAATTGCCATCCCATTTGCTGCCGTCCGGCAGATAATAATTAATGGTTGCTGTTGGAGCCTCCTTGTCAATGTTGGAAACAACCACAGTATATTCCGCTGTATTTCCTGCACTGTCCTTAAAATGGAAGGTATGAGAACCATTTTGAGTGAAGGTATAGGTATCACTGTCCATATAAGTTACACTGCTTAAGTCGTCGGCTGCTTTTAATGTCACGACGACATCCTTATTTGTCCAGTTTTCTGTAGTTTTTATAACCTGTGTAACCTGAGGCTTCTGTTTATCTATACGTATGGTATTTTCATTTTCACTTTCCATCTGTGTTTCAGTATCTCTGACAGTGTATGAAAGCACTCCGTAGGATTTAACAATATAAATATCGGCCATAGCATCCATACGCTCTATTTCATCACTTTCTTCAACCTTTTCCCCGTTAAAGGAAAGGTTTTCAACCACACATTGAGCCGGTGGTACAATGGTCACTTTAAGATTGTAATTTACCCATTGTTCGGCACTTACCTTATTTTCTCCGCTTACATCGGTAATTTCCAGTCTGGACTGAGGTTTTGAGCGGTCAATCCAATCTACCCTGGCAAGCTTACTTGCCGTATTTCCGGCTTCATCTCTAAATTCAAAGGTGAATTCACCATTATTAGAAAATATGTATGTATCTGAGGCATTATTGTTAATTACAAATGCTTTCTCATTAAATCCAATTTGGGCCTCTACATTGTTTGCCGTTCTTTTGGACGGTGTAAATGTAATAACAGCTTCCGGGGCAGTATTGTCCAGAATAAACGGTCCGTATGTTTTGGTTGCAACATTACCTACGTAATCGGTTGCTCTTGCTTCAATATTAAATATTCCATCAGTAGCACCAAGATTTACTGTAGCACCTGAAGTAGTTTCCAACCACTCTCCACCGCTCTCTCCGCTTTTAAAAAACCTGTACTCCAATTTTGCAAGCTGTTTGTTATCTGTTGCATTTACAGTAACCTCAACTGATTTATGAGGCTTATTGTCCAACTGAGCCGATGACATTTCAATCAGTGGTAAAACCTTATCTATCCATGTTACCTTTGCTATTTGCTGAGAAGTATTTCCGGCATTATCTTTTGCATAGAAGGTTACTTCCTCACCATTCTGGGTCAAGGTATAGGTATCGGAGCCAACAATCCGGTCTTTCGGATTGCCGGTAGCTGCGGTTGCAACCACATTACCGTTGGTATCTGCCTCAGGACTATATGAAATATTAATTACAGGTGCAACATCATCATATATAACCTCTGCCTGGTAAGCTTCGCTGACGTTTCCGCTCTCGTCACGATATTTTACTGATACTGTGTGAGTGCCATTGGTTGCAGCAATGGTTACAGCTTTGGAATCTATAAAAGGCTCCCAGGCTCCCTCGGTACCGTCAACGGTTATTTGCATTTCGATTTTGCCTTGGGTGCTGTGATTATCCGCTGCAGCGAATGAAAATGAGGCTGTTGCTACATTGATCTCCTCATTGCTAGTCCTTGTAATTGTACCTGTGGGTGCAGCAGTATCGGCAATGAACTGAGCCGATTTAAATACTGCCTCATTTCCCAGTTTATCTGTAGCTTTTACGTAAAGATATGTAGTCTCTTTAAAATCTGAAAGCGTCAGCCCTCCTTCCGGATAAGTTTTGAAGACGAGAGCATCTGGAGTTTCTGAAGATGAAAATGCATAAACAGCTGTAATATCAGACTTTATAGAAATATTGTCGGTATAGTTTACCCCTATTTCATAAATTGCCCTTCCGATATTATCGGCATTTCCGTTTGGTACAACCGTAATTGTAGGCGGCGTATTGTCAAAAAGATATGGGCTGGAGGTTGTAATCCTTAAGTTGCCGCTTTTGTCAACTGCTTTAATATGTAGATAGTAGTTACCTGTGAGGCTATCCGGTGCTTTAATTACAGCATCTCCTAAAGCCCAGTCTGCACTGTTCATATCAGGAGCAACAGACGAATTAAGCCACATATAATACCACTTGTCAACCCCTGATTTCGCGTCTGAAACGGTTGGCATTACGCTTATAGAGCGGACATGACCTTCACTGCCGTTTGGCGCAAATACAACAGTTGGAGCAGTTGCGTCTATATTAAGATTTTGAGTCAGTGACTCTGTTTTATTCTGAGCATTGTCATCTGCCGTAATTAACACCGAAAAAATGCCATCAATATCAGGGTAGGGTATAACACCGTTATCCGGCACATCACCATATAAAACCTCCAGGCTTGATGAATTTTTCCAGCTGAATTTCTTTGAAAAGATACCGGAGGTTATATCGGTAATTGTTGCTGTTATACCTGCTATAATCTGAGTGCCGCTCACATAGGATGGCGTAACAGTTACACCGGGGTTTTCCGCATCAATTTTATATGTATAACCTGATTTTGTTACACTTTGATTTCCAGCATTATCTACAGCCTTTATCCAAAGACTATAAGTACCGCTTGAGCCTGGAACAGGAACCTTGCCATCACCACCGATATCCGGTACACTTCCGAATGTTGGCTGACCGCTTGATGTGGTGGTCCATTTAGAGTAAAGCTCCTTTACTCCACTTCCTGATACTGATGTTACCACATCATCGGTGGCAGTGACCTTTACATCTAATGAAGTGTTCTGCCAGCTATCCGGTACACTTGAAAAAGCAACAGTTGGTGAGCTAGTATCAATTTTCATATTGTATCCATCTAATTTGCTATTAAACATGCTTTGACTGTAGCCGGTATATAGCTTGGCACTTTGTCCCACGTAATCCTTGATGCCGGTAAAATCTACACCTGTAATTGCCAGGCTGCTGATATCATCGCCACTTGACACTGTATAGGAAAATACCACGGTTTTGGTACTTGTGTTACTGCTGTTTATTACATTTGCCATTGCTTTTTTGCCGTTTGAAAGCTGTACATAGGAAGTGCCATCCGAATACACATTCTCATGAAATTGCACATTAAATTTCAGAACCTTACCTATATTTAGTACAGAATTTTGACTGGCGCCCTCCACTGTCATTGACCCAATTGCTGTTTCCGGAGGACGATTGTCCATAAAGAAACCGTTTACAGAAATACCATCGGTTTTACCATTTAACGAAAGTGAGTTCGCGCTATCATCTGATACAGATGTATTTACTATTTTTTTTGGACTCACTACATTTGAATCACTAAGCGGCATCCCACTGGAAGGAATGGTATAGGTATAGCGCAAGGTATCCGGCGCAGGCTGACTGCTATATGGAGCAGTACCCGTCGGATTCATTTCCATATACCCCCCATTTGCTACATTAACCGGCTCTGAAAACTTTATATCAAAAATAACATTATCACCTGCTTTATAGGTGCCTTGTGACGAAACAGGCACTAAAGCAGTAAAAAACGGAGCTGTACTGTCTTTGATGACCATGTTGAAGTTTTTTGTTTCGGAATGTGCACCCTTTCCTCTTATGGAAACTATGTAGTCAATTCTTGCAGTTCCCGCAGGTATCGTCGTGTCAGGAATGGTAAAAGTCATCCAGCCGGAGCTGGTACTGTCCTCTTTGGTTTCAACCAAAGATAAAAGACTATTTGACGAATTATAAAATGCTATCCCCAGCTTTCCCCAACGCTCATTTGTTCCCCATGCCCAGAGATATGAATACATCTGATGGCTTCCACTTACCGTCAGTTGCCCAAGGTTAGCTCTTGCTTTATCATTTTCAGTTAAATAAACACTTTGTGTTGCTGATCCAAATCCCTGAAAGTAGTTATCTTTAAAATACATTCCCGACAGATTCCAATAGTTGGCACTTGTCGGGGTGGTATTCAAAAGCGCATTTTGCTTTTGAGTGTATGCCTGCGCTTCTGGTACAAAATTAATTTGCACAATGGAAATAAACATTGCCATAACAACGATTATTGAAATTATTTTTTTAAAATTTTTCATTGGTATTCCTCCTCTGTAATATTTATATATCCATTTCCATAATCTATATCAAAACCTGGCGTTCCCAGGTCTAATGCCTTGTCTTTCAAGTACTCTTTAAACATGTGCGAATTTCTGTACCCCTTGCTTGCAGCATATGCCGAAATTAACGCCGCTGAATAGGAAGTGCCGCGTACAGTTTTTTTATTTCCGTTCAAATCCTTAACCTGAATGTTTTCACCATCGGTCACCACATATACGCTGTCATTTCTTTGGGAAAATTTCGATACAACCTTGTTTTTATCTACTGCTCCAACACCTATTACGCTTTTATATGCTGCAGGATAATAATACTTCTCCTTTTTATATGTATCCCCGAGATTTCCTACAGCCGAAATCAGTATCACACCTTTCCCAGTCGCATACTCCACTGCTTTTTTTAATGTCCCAGAATCCGAAAGTCCGTTTGAAAGGTTTATTATGTCGCATTTATAATCATCAACCGCCGAAATAATTGCCTTTGCCACAATATCTCCTGTTGTTACAAAGTCATCGCCGGTAACCTTTAATGGTATTATTTCAGCCTTTGGTGCAAATTCAGATATAATAGAAGCAATTGCTGTTCCATGCCCGGAATGGTCTGTAGTATCCATTGTCCCCGAAATAAAATTATATCCCTTTTCATAATTTATACCGGCATTCCCAATTCCGGAATCTATTATCCCTATACGTAAAGGCTTAATCATTGTAAGATACTCACGCAATTTATATATAACTGTAGCTAATTCTCCATAGGTGATATTATCATTTGGTGCAAATATTTTATTTTTTTTACCGGCCATAATATTGTTCTGAGCGCAAAAGCTCACACCATCGACTGCCCAGCCGGATATTTGTGAAAAATCTTCAAATACCGCTTTGTTATAATTTTGTATCCCATAAAAGCGATTTACAAACTGTAAAATAACCGTTGCCATTTCCTGCCTGGTGATATTTCTGCCTTCCTCTATTCCATTTTTTGTACCTTTCATAACTCCGTTTTGTTGTACCCATCCAATACTGTTATCTATGACAGTATTTTCTGTCTGAGCATATAGTTGGGCAAGGCTTTTTGCAGTCTCTCCCCTTGTTATGTAAATATCAGGATTTTGAACATTTCCGATGATATCTGCTGCAGACATCTCATTCAAATACATATCTACCCAATGCTTTGCTGACACATTATTGCAAAACATTGAAAATATAATAAATACAGCCATGATTGCTGCAAACTTCTTTTTCATACCGTATTCCTCTTTTCTAATCTGAACAAATCACTGGTAAATCTGGTTTAATATCGCTCCACTGCAGAGTGCAGCCTGTTTTCAGCACAGTGGCAGATACTTTGAGTCATCACCACCTCGCAAGTTTTGCGGAAGTCAGAAAATAAGCAATACCAACACTCATGCGCCGAAGACAAAACCCCATCCTGCTCCTTAAAATAGATACAACTGTGGTCTGAGCCAACAATAGGCTCTCCTGTATCGGTATAGCCGATGATTCCAGAAACATCCCATTCCTTCATAGTGCCACCAACTTTTAAAATTCAATAACTTTCCATAATTACTTTATAATTTTTCAAATTTAGAAACAACTCATTTGGCAGAATCGACAGATTTTTTGGCAGAATCGACAAAAAAAGAGCAAGCATAAGCTCACTCCTTTCTAAGTGTAAATTTTGTACTATGAATCTATAGTAAGTCCCACTGTCAGCGTAAATTCACTGTTGGTATGATTAATCTCAACATAACCGCCATACTGTTCAGCCGACTTTTGTATGCTTAAAAGCCCAAAGCCATGCAGGTTGCCTGCCTTTCTTGTTTCGTAGCCGGGGTTTAGCCTTCCGTCATAACCGTTCTTTATCACTAGCAGTAAATTATCTTGTACCTGCCGACCGGCAACGGAAATTTGACGGTTATCCTCTCTGGCCGTCAGCGCAGCCTCATAAGCATTTTGCAGCGCATTGCCCAAGATTACACCAAGCTGGGTCTTATAAGTAATCCTGTCTTCATCGTATTTGATATCAGCTGTAAATACAATACCATCTCTTTCACACAGTGTACTGTATTTACTCATGAAACTCTCGGTGATAAGGTTTTTGTCACTTATCGTCTTTTGGGGAAGCTCCTCGGTAATTTTACCGATATAGTCGAGCGCCCCATCTGTATCGTTTTTCCCCAGCAGAGCGGTCACTATTGAGAGGTGGTGCTTTAAGTCATGACGCAATCTACGCACCTGCTCCATGTTGTTCAGTGCTGAACGGTACTCATTTTGAGTCAGCTTTACCTGCGTCTCCATAGCATCCATAGACACCCTTAGCAGCTCCTGCTGCATCTGAATCTTGATATTTTCCTCTCGCAGCTTATATTCCGATGAGATGGATTGGATAGAATAAAAAATAGTAATATATATGACTACACCAAGAACTATTAATAAAAATAAAGGAATAAACCTTTCGCTAAGCGTTGTCTTAATATTCTCACTTACAGCAATATAGTAAAAAAAATTTACAAGTAAAGCTGTCACAACAAGAAAAAATATGTTCCAACGCTCAACTGCCTGTCTATATAGCAGTTGGATTTTGCGGCGCACCAGTAAAATAACCAACCCAAAAAAGAAAAAGCGCAGTATAGAATTGGCATATTGTGGGTATGGTAAGTATTTACCAAGCATATAGCTCAATACCATGGCAGAGCAAAAGACATTCACTGCAGTTATGAAATTAAAACACCATTCCATAATACTATCCTTTACCAGAAACTTGCCAACAATGCAGATAAAAATTACCAGCCCGATGTCAAACTTCGCCAGAGTGGTATAGTCATTCCGAAGATAAAAGTAAATGCTTGATAAAAGATCTATTAGTATAATAGCTAGAATAGAAACAACCATGACCTTTTTTCCATACTTGGGTTTTGATAGTGTAACCAGCAGCAGAGTAATCATCACTTCAGATATACATACACGCAAAATATCAGGAAGAATATTGTTCATTGGCATGCTCCGATTCCCGTAATAGCTTTCAGATAGTCGTAATATCGTTTACGTATTTCCGGAAAGTCTCTTTTGCGTATAAGTACAGGGGTGTTTAATGTAGTGATAAAAGTTTCGTTTTCAATGCGTTTTATGTAGTTTAAATTAACAAAATAGCTCTGGTGACAACGTATAAAATGTTGGTCTGAGATTTGTTCCTCAAGCGTGTCCAATTTCTCCCTCAGCTCGACTTTTGTTCCATCCTTAAAGTGGATGTATACTCTTTTTAAATTACTTTCAGCAAAGACGATGTCCTCAAGAACAAATAGTCTCCCGGCAAGAAAAACACTCCTTGGGCGATAACCTTTAAGAAATCGATCCAAAACTGCGTCCAACTTTTTAGGTTCCAGCGGTTTAATCAAATAAGAAAGTGCCTCCACATCATAGCTATCTAAAGCATAGTCCGGTGAAGTGGTAAGAAAAACAATGGGGGAAGCCACACCTCTGCTGCGCAGGGTTTTGGCAACTTCCATACCATTTGAATATTCCATAAATATATCAAGAATAAAGAGTTCAAAGTCCGCTAGAACTTCTGCCTTCTCTGACAAAAGTTCCATTCCGTCAAAGTATTCCCTGACCTCTATCTCATAGTTGTTCGCGTGCATAAATTCTGTAAGTAAATTTTTCAGAAAATCTCTGTCCACTTGCAGATCATCACAGATTGCCATGTGAAACAAGTCTGCCCCTCCTTTGAATACCAATCCCAACAATTCATTATTCGACTAAGTTTACCACAAAATGCATAAATTGTCGATTCAAAAGAGTTTTATTTGACAAACAAATGGCGATTGTAATTAAAATAAATGGGGCTAAGCATCTGCCTATCCCCTTTATTTTAATTACAGTTTTGTTACCATGGTATTATTCAGCCTTTTTCACCTTAGCCTTCAGTATAGGAAGTATAGTAGCAGCTAATAGGACTATTAATATTATAAATGCCATTCCATTAGAAGCAATGAAGCCATTTGGACCAGCTCCTTTAATAACACCTGTAACTTGAAGTATTATACCTATAAGCCCTATTATAGAGCCACCTGCAACAAGCCCTGAAGATAAGCTTATACCATTAGAAACTCTGATATCTTTTTCTTTCTCAGACTTACTGGCCTTTTCAATAAATAGTCTAACTAATGAACCTATTAAAATTATAGAAGTTGTAGATATGGGCAAATAGAAGCCTACGGCTACTGTCATTACAGGAAGCTTTAACATGAATAAAACTACTCCCATAACAATACCCACGATGACCACAACCCATGGCAATTTACCTGACATTATACCGGCTGTTAATGTTGACATTAAATTAGCTTGAGGCAGTGCAAAAGGAACGTTATCACCAGTCATTGCCAGCTGGCTGGAAAGTAATAATATAGTGCCAATAACTACTGCGGTACCAGCTATACCAGCTATAGTAAAGTACTTCTGCATTTCATTTTTTTTACCACCTATTATGAATGTAACTTTTTGAGATTGGGAATAACCGCCTGCCATAGCTATAGCTGTAACTATAAAGGTACCAAATAAAAGTAGCGATCTGTTATTTTCAACATTTTTCCATCCCATTACAACGAATAGTAATGTAACAATAACTATAGAAGCTATGGTCATACCCGATACAGGAAGATTCGATGTTCCTATGGTACCGGTTAAACGACCTGCAACTATAACAAATAGTAACGATAAGAATAATGACAAAATAGAAGCAGCTATTGCCATTAATATATTGCCGCCAGAAATTATGAAACCGGCTATGAAACCTACTACTATGCCGCCAATTAATATTAAACTTCCAATAGTTGAAGCTTCACCGCTTTTAGAACCCCTGGCATTAAGAGTTTCTTTTATAGAGGAAATTATGGTAGGTATAAGTTTAATAGCACCTATTAAACCACCTGAAAGCATCATTCCGGCACCCATGTATTTTACATAACTGCCGGAGATATGCTTAACCTGCATAGCATTAATAGCAACATCTGGATTATTCCAGACATTTGAGCCTTCTTTTCCAAATTCAGCGAAATAACCTATTAAAGGCATAATACCGAAGTTCGATAATATTGAGCCTGCAAACATAGCAACAGAAGCTTCCAGCCCAACTATAAATCCTATACCCAATAATAGAGGGTTAACCTCAATTTCAAATTTCCACTTGTAGAATGTTTCATTTACGTAGCTTATAACGTTGTTTGCCACATTTAAAAATGAGCTGGTTATAACAGTTATTATACCACCTATTCCAAAGCCGACTCCCATGTACTTCATTGATTCTCCGGCGCCTTCTGAAGCAACAAGTGTTTCGGATATAGCCATTGACTCAGGGTACATTAATTTACCGTGTTCTTCAACAATTAAGTAATTGTGAACAAGAGAAGCTATTCCTACACCAAATAAAACTCCTCCTACAGCAACAACAAAGCCTTCCAGGAAAGTGATTTTTGAACCTATTAAAAGAACTGCCGGTAAAACGAATATAACACCACTAGCGACAGATTCCCCGCCACTTGACATACCTTGAACCAAGTTCTTGGCAAGTATCCCTTTTTGTTTAGCAAATATTGCTATAAATGCTGAACCTATTATAGAACCGGGAATACCGGCAGCAACCGTGAGTCCTGATTTCATTCCTGAATAGGCAGTTGAGGCCGCGAACAAAGCAGCTAAAACAATACCGATTATTAATACAGCAAAATTACCTCCAAACCTGGAACCGCTTGAAACATATGGAGCGTAGTCTTTACCTGCTACGCCCCCATAGGCGTCTTTTGATAACTTATGATCCATAATAAAAATTACCTCTGTTTATTCTAGGAATGGCCAAATAATAAATTCCGATTCTTGAGCGGCTATTTTCCGTCATTCCTCAATTTGGATTATATTATGCCCATAAAGTCATCAAAGAATTTACTCAATAACGCATCGGTTCAGAGAAAATTTTCCGATTGTAGGAAAATTTTCTTACCTCTGTGCGTTTCAACGAGGCGGGAGATATGTGCTCAGCGCCTGAAAACCGAATCGGTAACCGCCACCTATAGCGGTGGGGGACATCTATTGCCTCGTTATATTCTTTAAAACTTCCAATAAATATTCCCACGTTCTACTAACAGAAGAAATACTCATATGCTCATTTGGAGTATGAACATCATATAGATTTGGACCAAAAGAAATTGCATCCATCTGTCCGAATTTTTCGGCAAACAGTCCGCACTCAAGCCCAGCGTGTATTGCAGCTACTTGAGGCTTATTTCCGTACATTTTTTCATATACATCTTCAAAAATAGTTCTTATTTTTGATTCAGGATTATATTCCCATTCAGGATATTCAGATTCTGTAACAACACTTCCACCACATAATTTTGCGGTTATAACAAGTCTATTGGTTAATTCATTCTTTAAGCTTCTAACTGAACTTCTGATTGAGCTTATGAACTCTATCGAATCTTTATTAGTCGAAACTACTCCAAGGTTCAACGAGCTTTCTACCAAACCCTTTATATCCATACTCATGGAAGTAACTCCATTTATCAGTAAGTATAAATAGTTAATTACATTAATAGTTGATTCTTTTGAAAGCATTTCTTCGGGTTGGGCAGATGAACCTTCAAATTGCACTCTTATATCTGGATCCGGTGTTCTCAATTCAGTTTTAAATATTTGTTCACATTCAGATATTTTTTTCTCAACTAAAGCCTTATCTTCAGCTCTTACTAAAATAACAGCATCTGTCTCACGTGGGATTGCGTTGTGCTTTGATCCACCGTTTAATGAACCAAGTCTGAAATCTATTTCAGACCCCAAAATAGACATAAGTATACGTCCCATCAATTTATTGGAGTTTCCTCTTTCCTTATCTATCTCCATTCCGGAGTGCCCACCCTTAAGTCCCCTTATTTTAACTATATATGGAACAAGGTTTGCATCAATAGCTTCCCAGACTGCAGGAATTTTTGTTCTAGCTGTAAGCCCACCAGCACAGCTCACTAATATGGTTCCCTCTTCTTCGGAATCTATATTAATAAGTGTTCTTCCTTTTACATTATTAGGATCCAGTGCCATTGCACCATCCATTCCTGTTTCTTCTGCAGTGGTAACAAGTAATTCTAGATCCGGATGTTGATATTCATTTGAAGCCAAAATTGCCAATCCCATGGCAACCGCAATTCCGTTATCTGCCCCTAAGGTTGTGTTGGTTGCATATATCATGTCATCAATTATTCTTAACTTTAGTGGATCCCTGGTAAAATCATGCTCTATATCCTTATTTTTTTCACATACCATATCCATATGCCCCTGCAAAACAACAGCAGGACTGTTCTCAAATCCCGGTGTTGCCTTCTTTCTTATAACAACATTTAATGCAGAGTCTTGAACATATTCCAGTTGGTGTTCTTTTGCGAAAGATACCAAATAATCGCTGACCTCTTTTTCATTTCCTGACCCTCTTGGAATCTGTGAGAGCTTTTCAAAGTATTTAAATACCCCAACCGGTTGTAAGTTTTTAAGTGTTTCTGACATTATAATTATCATCCTTTCATATTTAGTAATCTTTAGTTTTACATTATTATTATACTACAGCAAGTTTTTTTTAATAAAAATTTTTCTTACAACTGCTCCAATCCCTGTGATTTCGATGCCAATCTTGCTGAGAGCATGGTGTTCCTCTTTTGTATTTTATTATTTGAAATTGCAATTCCCACAGCCTTTTTGGCGCCAACCAGGACAAATACTTTTTTTGCTCTTGTCACGCAAGTATACAACAGATTCCTTTGCAGCATCATATAATGCTGCATTGTGAAAGGGGCTACCACAATTTTGTACTCACTACCCTGGCTCTTATGAACTGTTGTGGCATATGCCAGTACCACTTCATCCAATTCTGTTGCATCATAATCCACATCATTAGCATCAAAACGTATTACCAGAGTTTTGTCCTCCATATCTATTTTTACGATGGCCCCAATGTCCCCATTAAATACATTTTTATCATAATTGTTTTTGATTTGCATAACCTTATCATTTAATCTGTAGACCGTCCCACCATATTTTATAGTGATATCAGTAGTATTTAATGCTTCCTGCAAAACGGCGTTCAGGTTTTGAGCTCCTGCTTCACCCCGCTGCATTGGGCAGAGCACCTGAATATCACTAATGGGATCTACATTGTAATAAGACGGCAGTCTTTTAGTACAAAGCTCCTTAATCGTCTCTGATATCTTCTGAGGCTCTTCCTCTTCAATAAAGAAAAAGTCACTGTTCCGACCACATTTAAGGTTGGGCATTTCACCCTTGTTAATTTGATGAGCATTGGTAATAATAGCACTTCCCAGAGCCTGCCTGAAG
>CAYQCA010000042.1:21583-22217 GCA_964415835.1 uncultured Clostridium sp.
ACTTGCACCTTTCCGGAATCAATGATATCTTTCAACACATTCCCGGCCCCTACGGATGGAAGCTGGTCCACATCTCCTACCAGGATGACCACAGTCTCATCAGTTACTGCCTTTAACAGATTGTACATCAGGATAATATCCACCATTGAAGTCTCATCGATAATCAGCACATCGCATTCCAGCCTGTTTTCGGTATTCTTCTGATATCCTTCGGGAGGTTTGTATTCCAGCAGGCGGTGGATCGTCTTGGCCTCCATACCTGTGGTTTCCGACATTCTTTTTGCCGCTCTGCCAGTGGGTGCCGCCAGCAGGACTTTTTTGTTCATCTTCTGAAATACTTTGATAATCGCAAGCGTTGTAGTGGTTTTTCCTGTTCCCGGTCCGCCGGTCAGTACCATAAACTTTGACAGAGCAGCAGTTTTAATAGCTTCGTGCTGAACGTCATCATATTTTAGATTATGCTCCTGCTCTATCTCAGAAATCAATTTATCTATATCAATAGATGCTTTAGAGGCTTGTCCTGTACATATTTCCCTGATTCTTTTTGCAGTGCCGGTTTCACTGAAGTAAAATGGCAGCAGGTAGATTGAGTTATTATCATCGGGCATTAACGATTTCTCTTCAATCATACGAT
>CAYQCA010000043.1:0-22183 GCA_964415835.1 uncultured Clostridium sp.
CCTATGTTTGTGCTCTTAAAGAATGGAACTGTATATTCACCGGATTATATGGGAAAAAAAGACATACTTTTTTGCTTTGATAAAATTGCATTGATAGAACGCGATATAAATGTATCCGGGCTAAAGGACGTTCAGGTTATTGACTGCAGCAATAAATATATTTTCCCCGGTTTTATAGATCTTCATATTCATATTACCGGCGGGGGTGGCGAAGGTGGTTTTAACACCAGAACAAATGAAGTGCAGGCAGAAGAAATCCTTCAAAACGGTATAACTACAGTTGTTGGTGTTCTTGGCGCAGACGGAGTAACCAGAAGTGTAGCGCAATTGTATGCCAAAGCAAAGCAGCTTGAACTTAATGGCCTATCAACCTATATTTTTACCGGATCTTATCAAGTTCCTGTGATTACTTTGACTGGAAGTATACAAAGTGATATGCTCTTTGTTGACAAAGTTATAGGTGTCGGTGAAATAAGTCTGTCAGATAACAGAGCCTTTGCGCCTACATTTGATGAAATTTCCAGGATTGCCGCACAGACGAGGAATGGTGCCATGATATCAGGAAAACCCGGTCTTGTGCATTTTCACATAGGTGAAGGAGATGCCGGAATCGAATACTTATTTAGACTAATAAAGGAAACTCTCATACCAAAGTCACATTTTCTTCCGACTCATGTAAACCGGACCGGCAAACTCTTTGAGCAGGCAGTTGAATATATGAATCAGGGAGGGTATGTGGATATAACCGCAGGTTTTATACCTACTAAAGCTGATCCTGATTGCATAGCAACTTATGATGCTTTAAAAAAATTAATTGATGTCAATGCTGATATTGGCAAAGTTACTATGACCTCTGATGCAAACGGAAGCGTACCCGTTTTCGATGATAACGGAAATGTAATATCGTCAGATACTGTAAGCTGTGAAATTTTATTCGATGAGATTAAAACAGCGATAATACAATCAGGTATCCCTATTGAGCTGGCTCTCTCTGTTATAACAAAAAATCCGGCAGAGAGGTTAGGGTTAATAAAAAGAAAAGGTACACTTGAAGTCGGAAAGGATGCCGATTGCGTCATTTGTGACAAGGATTTGAAAATCGAAGGTGTATTTTCAAAGGGCCAACGATATTAATTCATTAAATGCTTTAATAATCATATAATTAAACAAATGGATTTATGGGGGTTGGAGAGTTTGAGTAAAGAAATAAAAAGACTGATCATAGTATTTCTTTGTGTATTTGCAGTTTTTACCCTTGCAGTGGTTATTTCAGAGACAGTTAATTATAGCAATATAATCAAAACATATCCTGAAATGGGCCAGGAAGCAGTACCTAATGTAGTGACAGTTACAAAACCATCTAATGAGGCATTTGATTTTCAGAAGAGCAAGGTAACTACGTGGTTGATACGATTATTTTTGAGCTTTGTGGTACCCTCTCTTTTCATATTCTCAAAGCTTTCGGCTTCAATATCAGCATGGGCTTCAAAAAGAGCAAAACGTTGGGTAATGGTAATTGTTCTTTACTTTTTGGTCTATTCCGTAATTGAACTGTTGATTTATCTGCCTCTGGACATATACACAGGTTTTGTCAGAATGCATCAATACGGGCTTTCAAATCAGACATTTTCACAATGGTTTGCAGATATGGTTAAAAGCTTTGTAGTTAATACTGTGCTATTTGCAGCAATTATATGGATTCCTTTCTTGATTATAAAGAAATCCCCAAGGCGATGGTGGCTTTATGTAGGTTTATTGACGGTACCTTATCTGCTTTTTGCTTCTTATATGCAGCCGGTTGTAATTGACCCGTTGTTCAATGAATTCAAACAGATTGAGGATACACAGCTCTCATCAAAGATAGACGATTTGCTTGGTAAGACATATATTGAGAACTGTGAGGTGCTCCAGGTAGATAAAAGCAAAGAGACAAACATGATGAATGCATACATGACTGGCGTATTCAATACAAAAAGAATTGTTATTTGGGACACAACTATAAATTATCTGAATTATGATGAGGTTTTAGGGATAGTCGCTCATGAAATGGGACACTACCTGATGGGACATATTTGGAAATCCATATTAATGGGCGGCTTGGGAAGTATACTGGTATTGTATTTGGTCTATAGAATGTGTAACTGGTTCCTGAAAAAATCAAAAGGCAGATATGGATTCAGTAAACTCTCAGAGGTAGCAGCTTTTCCGCTTATTATGCTGATGATTAATTTTATGTTGTTTGTTACAGCACCAATATCTAATGCATATTCAAGAAGTATGGAGCTGGAAGCCGACAGATTTGAAATTGAGCTAACGAAAAATAACTTTGCAACGGCAACCAGCACAGTTAAACTACACCAGCAAAGTCTGACTATGCCGGAGCCAGGTAAAATATATATGCTGTGGACCTATAGCCATCCAACATATAAGTCAAGAGTAGATTTCGCCAATGAATATAAACCATGGGAAGAGGGGCAGCCGCTAAAATATAAGAAATTTATTAAAGGAAAATAATAGCTTATAGTAGAATATTAGAGTAAAATATTTACACGAGGAGGATGAAGTTTTGGAAATATTAAAGGGACTTGGTATATTAGACACATCTTTTTTAATTCCGGTAATAGTAGTAGCTGTTATAATTTTTATTGTAGCCAAAATTGCAAAGAGCCTGCTTAAAATAGCAGTACTTATAGCGGTAGTAGCCTTGGGAGCAATTATTTATTTTAACTTACCAAGCTTTAGTGTTGAAAACGGCACAGCTACTTTGGATTTGTTCGGAAAGCAGCATACCATAAGAGTTAAAGATGCTAAGGTTATTTCGGAAGAGAAGGATGGAGAAACAAAAACTGTTCTGGTATCGGGAACTACCAGGATTGAACTACCTTTTAGCAAAAGCTTTGCTGATAAATTTATTACAGAAAAATTAAATGAAGCAAAATAAAGGACATAAAGGATATGGACACAAAAGGTAAAGTGCATTCCTTTGAAACATTTGGTACAGTAGATGGACCCGGCATCAGGTTTATTGTTTTTTTAAAGGGCTGTCCGCTGAGGTGCAAGTACTGTCATAATCGTGATGCATGGAATGCTGAAGGAGCAAAGGAATATACAGTTGAAGAGGTCATGGCTGAAATTCTAAAGTATAAAAACTATATTGATTCCTCCCGTGGAGGAGTAACAGTCAGCGGCGGTGAACCGCTAATCCAGCCTGAATTTATTAAGGAGCTGTTTAAAAGATGCAGGGAGGAAGGAATTCATACAGCTGTTGATACCTCCGGATATATTGAGGTTGAAGACGTAAAGGATGTATTGGAATACACAGATCTTGTTTTGCTTGACTTAAAGCATTCCGACCCTAATAAGCATATTGAGCTGACAGGAGTTGAAAACAGCAGGATTAAACGCTTCACGCAATATTTATGTGACATAGACAAGCCGGTATGGATTAGATATGTACTGGTTCCGGGGTATTCGGATGACGAGGATGACCTAATGGCGGCTCATAAGTATCTGGCACAATTTAAAAACATAGAGAAAATTGAGGTGCTGCCATATCACGCAATGGGGAAGGCAAAGTGGAGCGAACTGGGCTGCGAGTATCCGCTGGAGGGTGTACACTCACCAACAAAAGAGGAAATACAAAAGGCTGTGAGTATAATTACAACCGGAAAGTTCTGACTTGAAAATTAAATTTAATATTGTCTATAAACCATCTGCTATATGAAGGATAGTCAAGAATAGGGAAAAAATAGCTCGGCGCATAGTCGAGCATCCATATTCTATACTACTGTACTACTATACTCCTGCGTTCTGCCTTCTGCCTTCTGCCTATTCCTGATACTTCAACGTAACAATTACAGTCGTACTACCTTCAATACTGTCCACTTCCAAACCGTATTTATCTCCTTCAAATAATTTAATTTTATTATTAATATTTATCAAGCCGATGCCTTTTTCTTCGCTTATATTAGCATTAAAATCCTTCTGATTGCCTTCTTTTAAACATTTAACAATTATGTCCTGTTGTTCTTTCGGAATTCCCACACCATTATCATGCACTTCTATTTTTAAATCAGAACCAAATTTATATGCGTAAATTTCCAGGGCTCCATCTGCTGCCATTTTCTCAAGGCCATGAAATATTGCGTTTTCAACAATTGGCTGAAGTATCATTTTGGGGATTCTACAATCAAGAAGAGCATCATCGATGAATATTTTATGAGTTATTTTGTTTTGAAACCTTACCGAAATCATATAAAGATATTTATTTATAATATCCAGCTCTTCTTTAAGTACTACATAGCTTTGCCCCTTTATAGAGTAGCGGAAAAGGTCAGCCATGTAGGTGCATATATTTGCAATTTCCTTCATACCGTTGAGCAAGGATATACCTCTCATGCACTGAAGCATGTTGTAAAGAAAGTGGGGGTTTATCTGGCTCTGGTAAGCATAAATCTGAGTCTGCTTCTTTGAAATTTCCATTTCATATAGTCTTGCCTGAGATTCTATATTTTTTTGATTGAGGTTGGATATTTTATCCAGCATTTCGTTTATATGAGCTGCAATTGAACCGATTTCATTTTTTGCTGTATGCTTTATCTGCTTATTTGCGAAATTTATATTTTTAATCTGTTTGTTTAAGCTGTTAATTGGCCTGATTAATACAACATCTACTGCCAGAAAAATATAAAATACAAATAATACATAGAAGATAAGTGCAAATATTAAAAAGTATTCAAAGGTTGAGGTTGTATCTGCTGCAGAGTTAAGCTGCACAGTACCCCTCAAAAGAAGATTTGAGTTTGATACATTTTTTGTAACCTGATGACTGACGTCATTACTAATACTACTACCCTTGAAGTTTTCCCTGTTTGAAATCAATATTTCATTGTTATTCGTATCAACAAGCTCCATATATATGTCTGTCGACGAGTTAATCAGTGTTGATACGGTTTTCAGAGTTGAAACTATTACTACATAGCCAAGTTGTTTTCTATAGTTTGCAGTTATTTTTGTTGCATATATGGGAGTAAAGTGGATAAGATATGTTTTTTGAGAACCGGGATCAATATAGGTAGTATAGGCTCTGTTAATATTTTTTGCATTTATTGTATAGGCTTCGATGTATTTTTCGAGATTTAATGAAATATATCCGGCAAGGCTTATGGTACCTTTAGAGTTACATAACAGTATGTCTACAAGGCTTGAATTATAGTTTTTTGAAAGAGAGATGGTATCACTTAAGTTTTTCCTGGCCAAATTTTTAGCGGAACCGGAATCTGACGCCATTAAAATCTGAGCGTATTCGCTATTTGCGAAAATTGAAGCCCCTTTCGACATGTTCTCGGATAATAGAGAAATGTTAATGTTAATATTCTCCAAAGTTGTACTTCCATAGTCGATTAATTCAGCCAGATGAGATTTCTGAATATTTAACTGGATAAAATAACTTGCAACAAAAATAAGTAAGATAGGTAATATCATTATAGCTGAAAATTGTTTGAACAGTGATCTCTTCATTTCACACACCCTTTAAGTTTTTTCTATAATCCTTTGGCGATAGGTTGTTGTATTTCTTAAAAACTTTGCTGAAGTAAAAATAGTCCGGAAATCCCACCATTGCAGACACCTTTTCGAGAGGAAGAGTAGTGTCTTTAAGCAGTTTTGCAGCTTCATTTACGCGAATACGGGTCAAGTATTGTGAAAAGGTCATATTCTTGTATTTATTAAAAAGCATGCAACAATAATTCGGGTTAATAAAAAACATTCCGGCAAGCTGCTGCAATGTCAATTTTTCAGAAAAGTGCGTATCAATATAATTAATTAATTGCTCAAAGCTATCTGTGTTCGAAACTGATTCTTCTAAATTGTTTTCACATTTCTCTTTTTCAGGATTGATTTTTGAATTGACGCCTTTACTCTTTTTATCAAGACGATCCTTAACAGTTTTTAGTGTATCATAAGCTTCTTTAGGGTTCAGAGGTTTCAGCAAATATCCACTTGCTCCCAATTGGATTGCTTTCTGAGCATATTCAAATTGCCCGTAACCACTTATTATTACTATTTCTGTGGACAGTTTCTGATCTCTGAGCTTTTGCATTAATTCAAGCCCACTCATCTCCGGCATACGGATATCTGTTATTATTAAGTCGGGTTTTTCTCTGATTATGGAGGTAATAGCAGTCAACGGATCCCGGAAGGAACCGCTTATGGCAAAGCCAAGCTCATCCAAAGGGAGTGTCTGCTCAATATCAATTATAGTCCAGGGTTCGTCATCAATGATTACTACTTTATACATCCTAACCTCCAAAATTTAGTCAATGGAATTGTTAACATAATATGATAGTATGATTATATAAAACATTATCATTATAACTCGTTTTTGTCTATTGTGAATAAAAAAATGTAAAATTCTCAGAAAAAAATTGTCTAGTTTTTAAATGTCTGAGAAATTTCCATACAATTTAATTAACTCCCCAGATAAAATTAACCTATAACAAGGCGTTATAAAAATAAATAAACGGAGGTTACAAACATGAAAAAAAGGTTATTATCTCTTGTACTGGCAATGACTATGACAGTCGGCTTATTTGCCGGATGCGGAAGTACAAAAACAAGCACAGATTCTGCTGCTTCGTCTACCACTACTGCAACTTCAAGTCAGGATACTGCGGTTGCAAGCTCTGGTGAACAAATTAAGCTTTCCTTCTCAACTTCAGTGTATGTTGAAGAACCACACCAAAAAGCAATTGATGGTCTAATTGCTGCTTACACAAAGAAAAATCCTAATGTGTCAATTGAAATTTATGGTGCTGGTTATGATGGATACTGGGATAACATTACTACAGAGATACTGGCTGGTAACGAAAGTGACATGATCCAGGTATATCCTGAAAATATTTCTACATATCAGGTTATACGTCCGGAAGGGACATTTATGGATCTGACTCCTTATCTTGATAAGTCAGGGCTTAAAGACAAGTTAGTTGGACAGGAATTCTGCACAGTTGACGGACAGACACTTGCTGTATCCAATTATGCTTGGGGAACCACCGGTCTTTTCTATAGAAAATCCCTTCTTCAGGAAGCAGGAATTGATCCTAATTCCATAAAGACTCAGGAAGATTTCAGGAATGCAGCGTTAAAGTTCACTCAAAAAGGTAAATATGCGATGGGGGTTGTTTCCGGAACTCACGGATTTACAATCAGTGAATGGAACAGACTTCTTGCAAGAGCTGTATCTGGCGGTTTATATTTCCCTAATGGTGAAACAGGACCTTACACTGCTGAAAATGTAAATGTAAACTCTCCAGAAAACGTATGGGCTGCACAATGGTGGCAGAACCTAATAGTTAAGGATAAAGCAGTGAAGTTAGTTACTGACAAGAAGGATTCCCGTGAAATGTTCTGGAATGGTGATGTACCGTTTAATATGGATGGTCCTTGGTTTATTGGTATGACAAAAGCAAGAGACAGTAAATTATTCGATGACATGGGTATAATTCCGCAATTTGATGTAGTTTATAATGGTAAAACCTATAAGCCAAATCCTACTAATTATCCAATCGTTACAATGGTAAGTAAAAATTGCAAAAATCCTGATGCAGCATGGGCATTCCTTGAATGGATGGCATCACCTGAAGCCCAGGCAATTATAGCTGACTGCGGAATGATTCCAAGTAACCTGGACTATTCTACCAGCGACGAATATTTGAAGAATAATGCTTTGGCATACAGTATTGTAGATTTTATGAAGAACAACTATACAACTTTGGTTGCTGATCCTAATATTCCACAGCTTGGTGAAATGTCAAAGATAATGCTTGATGCCGGCCAGGCAATGTTCTCTGAACAGGCTGCTGATGTAAAAACAAAGATGGATGAAGCTCAAAAAGCAATACAAGAAGTACTCTCAAGAAAGTAAGAAACTGGTAGGCGGAGGTTTACTATGAAAAAGAAATTTGATTTTACCCCCATTTTGTTCATCGGCCCTTTAGTACTGATACTATTAGTTTTTCTGGCGATACCTATTATAAAAGCAGCAACTATGAGCTTCCAGTATTGGTATATAGCAAAACCTTCGCCAAACGGTAATTATTTTAATGGTTTTGACAATTATATAAAAGTTTTGAACGATAAGTACTTTTTCAATTCTGTGAAGATAACGTTGATATATATAGTTGTAACAGTCGGGGCAAGATTTATCATTGGTTTTTTGGCAGCATTGATGCTGAACCATGCATTTAAAGGCAGAGGTATCGCAAGATCATTACTTATTATACCTTGGGCAGTGCCTGAAGTAGTAGCATGTTTGATCTGGATACTTATGTATGACCGTGACTATGGTATTATAAACTACTTGTTGAATAATCTTCATATTATTTCTGGAAATGTAGGATATCTGATGGACACAAAAGTAGCGTTGTCTGCTGCAATGGTAGTCAATATATGGAAGGGATTCCCTTTTGTAGCAGTCATGCTGCTTGCAGGTATGCAAAGTATCTCTAAGGATTTATTTGAAGCAGCTGATATAGATGGTGCAAATGCTATACAAAAAGTAAGACATGTGACAATTCCATCGATAAAACCTGTTTCAATGATAGTATTCCTATTGTTAATAATCTGGACCATTAAGGACTACGCCATTGCTTATGTATTGGCAAAGGGAGGTCCATCCAGAGCGACTGAAATATTAACAATATATATTCAGCAAAATGCCTTCAAATATTTTGATTTTGGAAAGGCATCTGCGGCAGGCATCATTCTGCTGGTAGTATCTTTGCTCTTTACATTTGCATATTTCAAGGTATTGAAGGGTGGTGATCAGGAAGTATGAAAAAATCAAAGGCAGCTCATTATAGCATTATAATACTGACAATTGCTTTATGTATAATAACACTATTCCCATTTATCTGGATGATTTCAACTTCCTTTAAACCGGCAAATGAAGTATACAGCTATCCACCTACATTCATACCACTAAAACCTACTTTTAAAGGCTTTGTGGAGGTTTTAACTAAAAGTTCTAAAAGCTTTAATTTTGTAAAATGGGCATTAAATAGTTCAATAGTAGCAGTTTTTACAACAATATTTTCAATGTTTATAGCAACACTTGGAGGGTACGGACTATCAAGATTCAAGTTTAGATTTAAAGGTGCGCTGACCTATAGTATACTTACTTCTCAGGTGTTGCCGGGTTCGCTGCTTATAGTGCCATTATATATAATCATGGGTAATCTTAAGCTTCTGGATACTCACCTGGGATTAGTTTTGGCATATTCCACTTTTTCTGTTCCATTCTGTACATGGATGCTTAAAGGGTTCTTTGACACAATACCGATTAGTCTGGACGAGGCTGCAATGGTTGACGGTGCCAGCAGATTCAGAATGTTTGCCACAATTATATTACCTTTAACTGCTCCCGGCTTGGTTGCTACAGGATTATTTTCCTTCATAACCGGATGGAATGAATACTTGTTTGCCAGCACATTTATGAAAAGCTATCAGAATTGGACACTTCCTATGGGTATAGCAAGTTTCCAGGGACAGTACACAACAAATTGGGGAACACTGATGGCCGGAGCGGTCTTAATAACTATACCTGTTGTAGTTCTATTCTTACTATTGCAAAAGCATCTGGTCAGTGGAATGACATCAGGAGCTGTAAAACAATAACGAGGCAAGCTCGTTGAAACGCCGCTGATGTAATGAAATTTTTCTACAATCGAAAAATTTCATTTTGAATCTAGGCGTTATAACATACCGGAAAGGGGAAAATAAACCATGGAAATTAAACAGATAAAAATAGGAATTGTTGGAGCCGGAGTATGGGGCGAAACACATGCATCAATATATAAAGAGCATCTTTTTGCTGACCCGGTGGCAATATGTGATAAAGATGAAGCAAAAGCTAAAGCCATTGCAGAAAAGTACGGCATTCGTGAGGTTTATACCGACTACAGGGAAATGGCAGAAAAAAGTGATATTGACGCTGTTGCAATAGTTACTCCTGACTTTTTACATGCAGATATTGCAGTCGCGTTTGCGGACAACAAAAAGCATTTGTTAATAGAAAAACCTTTGGCAACTACCAGGGAAGATATTGCAAGAATTTGCGAAGCCGTAGAAAGAAACGGTGTCAGGTGTATGGTTGATTTGCACAACAGATGGAATCCTCCATTTAATACAGCTAAACAGCAGGTTGAGTCAGGCAAGCTTGGTGAGCCCTATACAGCCTACATTAGACACAGTGATGTTAAATGGGTAGCAACAGATATGCTGTCCTGGGCATCAAGATCATCAATTCTCTGGTTCCTTGGAAGCCATAGCCTTGATACTCTGCGTTGGATTTTCAATGATGAAGTTAAAAGGGTATACTCGGTTAAAAAAGAAGGCATCTTAAAGAAACTGGGTGTAGATACTGCAGATATATACCTGACTACCATTGAGTTTGAAAAAGGCGGCGTAGCGCATATGGAAAACGGATGGGTTACACCCAATGGAAATACCAATGTTAATGACTTCAGGTTCAGTATTCTCTGTACGGAAGGAATGATCAGCCTTGACTTATCGAGTCACAATATGATTCATATGGTAACAGAGGAAAAGGCATATACCCCCGATGTCTTGGTTTCCAATAAGGTATTTGACAAATATAAGGGCTTATCTTATGAGAGTATCCGTGACTTCATTGACAGATTGGTGGATGGAAAAGAGTTTAGAGTTACACTGGAAGACTCCAGAAAAACAGCATTAGCTATAATTTCAATACTGGAATCTGCAGAAAAAGGAATACCTGTTGAAGTAAAATATTGATTTTGATGTAAAAATGCATGATAATAATATAGTGTGCTGCAAAACTGAAGATTATAGTTTTGCGGCACTTATTTTTAATACTATTTGTGCCAAAAGTTGGCGTGGAGGTTATTATGCTTGATTGCCACATTCATATTTTTGATAAAAAAATTAATAAAGAACTTCAGCAACAAAAATTCAGTGAGGCTGGGATTAAAGGTGGAATTATAATATCGTTGCCGCCTGAATCTTTGGGATTTGGAGAATTTGAAGCAAGGGAACGTCTCGATAATCTCCTTGAATGGAAAGCTTCGAATCCTGATTTATACCCTTTTTACTGGATTGATCCGATCGAAAAAGATGCATTGGACCAGGTAAAGCTGGCACAAGAGTATGGAGTTAGCGGCTTTAAAATAATTTGCAACAGATTCTATCCCGATGACGAATGTGCTATGAAAGTATTCAAGGCAATAGCCCATATAAATAAACCCATTCTTTTTCACTCCGGAATTTTGTGGGATGGAGCGGATTCTGGAAAGTATAATCGCCCGGCTGGTTTTGAAGCTCTGCTGAAGGTTGACGGATTGAAATTTGCGCTTGCTCATGCTTCGTGGCCATGGATTGATGAATGCATTGCTGTTTATGGTAAATTTCAGAATGCATATTCAAGACGGCCTAATTTATCTGTTGAAATGTTTATAGATATAACTCCGGGGACTCCGGTTATTTATAGGGAGGAATTGCTTACAAAGCTATTCAGGGTAGGTTACGACATTGAAAATAATATTATTTTCGGCAGTGATTGCAGCTTGGAGAATTATAACTCAGAATGGACGAATGAATGGGTAAAAAGGGATACAGAGATTTATGGAAAGCTGTCTATCGATCCTATTATTATCAATAAAGTTTTTTCAGGCAATTTGAAACGATTTTTGGGATTGGAGGTTCAAAAAATAAAAAAGAATATATTGCGTCCTGCGGAATAAGTGGCCAACAATATGGACAAGATAATTATCAAGAAAAAATTTATTAAAAATGGTGATATACATATATGGATATATCAATTATACTAATTTTCCTGATAATTATATTAATGGCATCTGTAATAGTACCCATAATATTGTGGGTAAGAAACCGGCCATCGTTCGAATTCCAAATAGAGGATATAGCTCTGTGCTCTGACGACCTGGCGAGTCATGCCGAGAGTCTTGCAAAATCCCAGGTTTTCGGCAAGAAAAAACATGCTCTTCGCAAAGTAAAGCAAAGAATAGATACCAATTATGGAAGTATTCTTAATGCTTACGAAAAATTTAACCATGATTTTTCGGTAGCATTTCCCATACCGCCAGCTGCTGAGTGGTTACTTGATAATTTTTATATTATTGAAGAACAGAAAAATATCATAATAAAGGAACTAAGTGAGTCAATTCAGCCCTTACCGGTTATAACCAAAGGTACTTATGCCGGATTCCCAAGAATATTTGCAATTGCAGTTGAGATAGTATCACATGTTGATGGAAATGCCAATGAAAAAGTGGTAAAAGATTTTATAAATGCTTATCAGAGGTATTCATTCTTATCCATTGATGAGTTATGGATGTTAACCTTAATGGTAAAAGCAGCTTTAATGGAAAAGCTTTTTATAGTATGTAATAAAATGTGTTCGACCAGGCAGGACTGGTATCGGTCTGAACGTATTGCTGATCAAATTATACAATCAGATAGTGATTGTGAAAAATTCAAGGATTATATTAAAACAATAGAAGAACTTACACCTTCCTTTGTCGAGCATCTGATTAAGAAACTGAGAAAGTCAGGTTCAAAAACGCTCTGGATGATTGATTGCCTCGATAGTGTACTTGCGCAGAGAAGCACGACTACAGATGAGCTTATCTGCAATGATCATTACAATCAGGCAACAACCCAGATTTCAATCGGAAATGTCATTAATAGCTTTAGAGCTCTGTCAAGTTTTGATGCTGCTGCGTTATTTAGTTCCTTAAGTGAAGTAGAGCGTATTTTAAATCAAGACCCATGCGGGGTTTACCCAAACATGGATTTTAACTCCAGAGATCATTATAGAAATGTTGTAGCAAAACTTGCCAGAAAATATGACACAACAGAAATAAATATTGCAAGAATAAGCTATCAACTGGCCAAAGAATCCTATGAACTTGATGCGGATCAGTCTCCTGATAATCATATAGGATATTATTTAGTGGATTCAGGACGAAAAATTCTGGCTGGGAATGTGGGTAAAACAGGCAGTAAGCCTTTGAGTTTTATGGACTTTATTAAATCCAATTCTGTACAGGTTTATGTTTATTCAGTACTGATACTATCTTTTCTTATTGCCTTATTTGCTTTGACCCATTCCAGGCTTCCCATTGGAGCAGGAATAATAGTTTTCGTTGTGGGAATGATTCCTGCAAGCGAAATAGTAATTACAATAATAAATACTACTATAGGTCGTTTTATACCTCCTTCAAAATTGCCAAAGCTGGAGTTAAAAGACGGTATACCGGAGTCAATGGCTACTATGGTAATTGTACCTACCCTCGTTCCCAATGTGTCAAGAACGTTGAGCTTGATAGATAACCTGGAAGTATTCTATCTGGCTAATCGAGGTGAAAACCTCTATTTTGCCCTTGTTGGAGATTTCAAGGATTCAGAAGATGAAAAATTACCCGAGGATCAAAGTATTATTGATGCTGCAATAAAAAGAATTGATCATTTAAATAAAAAATATTGTACCGATCAGAGCCCAATATTCTTTTTCTATTGCCGTGAACGGCGTTATAATGAAAAACAAAATAAATGGATGGGTTGGGAGAGAAAACGAGGTGCTATAATTGAATTTAATAGGCTGCTTCGCCGTGAAGCTGAAACCAGCTATACCTATTTTAGTTTTGACCCCAGTAATTTGCCCAATATAAAGTATGTGATAACAATAGATGCGGACACACAGCTGCCGCTGGAAACCGCCAGACAATTGATAGGGACCATTTCTCACCCACTTAATAAAGCAGTATTTGATGCTAAGACACGTAAAGTAACCAATGGATATGGTATCCTTCAACCCAGAATTAATGTAAGTATTGACAGCGCAAGTGTATCTTACTTTACAAAAGTATTTGCAGGTCAGGGAGGGATTGATCCTTATACCACTACCGTCTCTGACGTGTACCAGGATGCGTTTGGAGAAGGCATTTTTACCGGAAAAGGAATATATGATATTGACATTTTTCAGATGGCACTTAACGACACTATTCCCGAGAACACTGTTTTAAGTCATGACCTTTTGGAAGGCAGCTATCTGAGATGTGGACTTGTCACTGATGTTGAACTGCTGGACGGCTACCCCTCAAAATATAACTCTTTTATGATGAGACTGCATAGATGGACTAGGGGAGACTGGCAGCTTTTACCCTGGATATTTGGCAGAGATGGTCTATCAATGCTTTCACGTTGGAAGATGGCTGATAATTTGAGAAGAAGCCTTCTATATCCCAGTATTATAGTTATTTTTTTAGTAGCAGTTGCGGGTGGCAACTATAATTCTGCAGCTTGGACGTGGTTGTCGGTATTGGCACTATGTTCGCCGGTAATAAGCTATATTATAAATATTATTCTTGCCGGTGATTACAAAGTTTACATCATGAAGAGAAGTGCTACCGTAATGACCGGTTTTAAAGCAATAGCCATACAGCTGGGCTTGATATTTACATTTATACCTTATCAGGCAGCTATAATGGGCAATGCTATAATAAAAACCATAAACAGGGTTTTATTTACAAAGAGAAACCTGATTGAATGGGTGACCGCAGCTGATATGGAACTGGCATTGAAAAATAATTTATCCAGCTATTACAGGAGAATGTGGTTTTCTCCCGTATATGGTCTTGTCTGCCTGTTGGTTTCGGCTTATTTTAACAATGTCTATGTCGGGATATGTGCAGTAACTTTCATTATTTGGTCATTGGCCCCTTTAGTTGCCTATACAATCAGTAAACCTGCAAGCACCCATAAGAATGATCTTAGTGAAGAAAATATAAATGAATTGAGGCTTCTGGCAAGAAAAACCTGGTGCTATTTTGACGAATTTGCAGGTCCTGAAGAAAATTTCTTACCTGCCGATAATTTTCAGCTAGATCCCTTCAAAGGAGCAGCCCACAGAACATCCCCCACTAATATTGGGCTTCTTTTGGTATCAAATCTGGCTGCCAGGGATATGGGTTATATTAGTTCTATTGGACTGGTTAACAGAATATCAAATACTGTTGACACAATAGAGAAGCTGGCAAAATGGCAGGGACACCTTTTTAACTGGTATAATACAACAAATCTCAATGTTTTACAGCCTAAATTTATTTCAACTGTGGATAGCGGTAACTTTGCAGGTTATTTAATGGTACTCAGGGTAGGTTTGGAGGAATACAGAAATAAGCCCCTTTACGATGATACCGTATTGGATGGTCTTTTCGATCTGCTTAAGCTTTGTAATATAGAAATAAATAATGATAGTGAGTTCTTCGATACAGATATTTTGAAAAAGCTGACTTTAGCTGATGAACCTGAAGAGAGATATAAAAAGCTCATTAATGAATTGCAGCTAAGAATGTCACAATTGGAGGATGTAAATAAGACTGGCTATTGGTTAAAAAAACTAAGTGAGTTTTTGGACGAATACAATTCTGAATTCCAGAAATATGGTTCAGGATTATTTGATAAATTAAGTGCTATATCTGATATGAATCTTAAAGTGGTAGACCTTGAAAATAGAGTTCAGGCACTTATTGATAATATGCACTTTAAAAACTTGTTTAACCGGGACAGAAATCTGTTTACAATTGGTTTTGATGTTGAGGAGGGACATGCCACAAAATCCTGTTATGACCTTTTTGCCTCTGAGGCCAGACAGACCAGCCTGATAGCTATTGCAAAAGGAGAAATCGGAAAACAGCACTGGTTCAAGATGGGAAGGAAGCTTGTTAAGGTAAACAAGAGTAAGGGGCTTGTTTCCTGGACAGGTACAATGTTCGAATACTTGATGCCAAAACTGTTAATAAAAAGTTACCCCAATACGCTGATTGGGAAAACCTATGACTTTGTAGTTAAGTCACAAATTAAATATGGTAAGGCTAGAAATATACCGTGGGGTATTTCTGAATCCTGCTTTTATATGTTTGACATTGCATTGAACTATCAATACAAAGCTTTTGGCGTTCCACAGCTGGGTTTAAAAAGAGGTCTAGCAAATGACTATGTTGTTTCACCTTATTCCACAGTAATGGCGATTGATATTGCTCCACAGGAATGTATGGAAAATATCCAGAAATTAAGGTCAATAGGAGCAGAAGGGGACTTTGGCTTCTATGAGGCTGTTGATTTTTCGGAGGCCAGGCTTCAGCAGGATGAGAAATTTGCTTTGGTAAAAAGCTATATGGTACATCATCAGGGAATGAGCATGCTTGCATTAGTAAACTTTTTTAAAGAAAATATTATGCAGACAAGATTTCATAGAGATCCATCCATAAAAGCTACAGAGATTCTAATACAGGAGAAATTCCCTGCAGCTGCCACTTTATCAAAAGAATTTATGGAACAGCCTGTTTTTTTCAAGAAGCGACAGGCAAATGCTGAAGAGGCTGTAATAAGAGAATACAAAAATGCCGGAATTTATCCCAATATGCATATTTTGTCAAATGGCAGTTATTTAGTAATGCTTACTGATAAAGGTAACGGCTACGGCAAGCTTGACTCTACAGCTTTATACAGATGGATTAATGATTACATGCAAACTAGCGGTGCATTCATTTTTGTTAGAAATATAAACTCAAATGAATATTGGTCAACAACTTTTAGTCCGGTTAATACCGAGCCGGAGGCTTATAAAGTTATTTTTTCACCACATAAAGCGGAGTATATCCGTAGAGAGGGGAATATTGAAACCAATACAGAAGTTATAATAAGCTCGGAGGACAATACAGAAATCAGGAGAGTAAGTATCCATAATCATAGCAATTCTAACAGAATAATTGAGTTAACAAGCTATATGGAAGTGGTATTATCCAATCCTGAGGCTGATACTGCCCACCCTGCCTTTAATAAATTGTTTGTAAAGACTGAATTTGTTGAAAGATACAACGGATTACTTGCAGTGAGAAGAAAGAGAGACGATACAAAGCAAACTATTTGGGGATACCACGTGGTCTCTGCAGAAGGCAATATACAGGGAAATGTGGAGTATGAAACAGACCGGGCCAGATTTATAGGCAGGAACAAGAATATCAATGCACCGTTGGTTATGGAGCCTGATGAACCGCTGTCAAATTCTATCGGTTCGGTGCTTGATCCGATTTTCAGCCTAAGAATAAAACTATGTATTGAGGCGGGAAAAACAGCGGTAGTTAATTTTACAACGGGCATTTGCGACACGAGAGATATGGCAGTTGATATGATTGAAAAGTACAATGATCCGAGTTCCGCTTACCGTGTAATAGAGATGGCCTGGACAAGAAGTATTGTTGAGGCGGGGTTTATTAATGTCAGTACAAAAGATGAACGCGAATATTTAAAGTTAATGCCTCAATTAATATATGGAATAGACAGAAATGAGCAATCTGAATATATTTTATCAAACAAGCTTGGACAATCAGGCCTTTGGGCCTTTGGGATATCCGGTGACCTTCCAATAGTACTGGTTACTGTAAGAAGCAGGGACAGCTTTGAGGAAATACAATGGGTATTAAAGCTTCATAATTATTACAAAATAAAAGGGATAATATTTGACCTGGTGATACTTATTGTTGATGAGGAATCCTATACACAGCCGCTTTTTGATATGATACGCGATCTGGCGGCTTCGGGAAATGCGTGCGAACAGTTGGACAAAAGAGGCGGGGTATTTATTAGGAATTCAAGGCAAATGGATCAGCAACATAAAGATCTGTTATTTGCCTGCGCAAAAATAATTTTTGATGCGGATATGGGAATTGCTCCATTAATTGAACGGATTGAAAGAAGTGAAAAAGCCATAAATTCCATATCTAATACGGAGATCTTTACCGATCTACCAGATACCCGACAGCTGGCGCCGGAGGCTAAAACGGCAGAAGTTGAATTGGAATCGGGTAAATTACAATTCTTTAATGGATTTGGAGGATTTAATGATGCCGGCAATGAGTACGTTATATTATTAAAAAGTGGAAAAAATACCCCTATGCCATGGGTAAACGTAATAGCAAACAACAAGTTTGGATTTTTATGTACAGAGTCCGGTGGAGGATATACCTGGTATCTTAACAGTAGTCAGAATAAGCTCACAACCTGGATTAACGACCCTGTTACTGATACACCGTCTGAAATATTATATATGCATGAAGTAAAATCCGGAGCAGTCTGGAGTTTGACTCCTTCTCCGATAAGGGAAAAGGAAGGCTATATTGTATGCCATGGCTTCGGATATACAACCTTCAAGCATATAAGCCATGGGCTTTCGCAAAATTTGACACAATTTTGCGCACATGAAGATTCTGTAAAAATCAGCATTATATCATTAAAAAATATTACCGGTGAGGCGAAAGAGGTTGACCTGGCTTATTATTTGCGTCCTGTAATGGGCACTGATCCCAATCATACATCGCCATATATTGTAACAGAGTTTAACAATGAACTGGGCTCTGTACTGATAAACAATGTTTATTCCTCTGATTTCAGAGAGTTTACGGCATACCTTTCATGTTCTGAGAAAAATATAACATATACCGGACAGCGCCTTGAGTTTATAGGTTCGGATTTCGATTTGAAAAGGCCACAGGGTATGAGAGTAGAACTAAAAGGCACTGTTGGTGCTGGCTACGACGCCTGTGCAGTCAATAAGACCAGATTGAATATACTTCCTGACGAGACCAGGCAAATAGTATTTCTGTTTGGACAGGACATAATAGAAAATGCAAGAGCAACTATAAACAAGTTTAGAAAGGTGCAAAACGCTCAGGATGAATTTATTAGGGTTAAAGAGAGCTGGAGCAATAGGCTGCAGCAAATACAGATAAGTACACCGGATAATTCCATGAATATAATCCTTAACGGGTGGCTCCAATATCAGGCACTCTCCTGCAGAATTCTGGCAAGGTCAGGGTATTATCAGGCAGGCGGTGCATTTGGTTTCCGTGACCAATTGCAGGATGTTATGTCGGTTGTATATACTATGCCTGAAATAACTAAAAATCAGATATTAATCCATTGCAGACATCAATTTGTTGAAGGAGATGTACAGCACTGGTGGCATGATCAAAAAACAAACGGAATCAGAACCAGATATTCGGATGACCTTCTATGGCTGCCCTATGTTACATGTGACTATATTAATGTAACAGGAGATTATGATATTTTAAATATAGAAGAACAGTATTTGGAGTCACCTCTCTTAGGTGAGAATGAACATGAAAGATATGAAATACCAGGTGTTTCAGACACTAGAGGTTCTGTTTATCAGCACTGCATAAAGGCGATAGACAGAGGCTTAAAGTTTGGAGTGCATGGTATACCACTTATGGGTGGCGGCGATTGGAACGATGGTATGAATCTGGTAGGGGTTCATGGCAGAGGTGAAAGCGTCTGGCTGGGATGGTTTTTATATTGCGTACTGAAAAGAATGATTCCTATATGCCAATATATGGGCGATGCAGAAAAGGCTGCTGCCTATGAAGCAAGTGCCATAGCAATAATTGAAGCAATCGAAAAAGAGGCTTGGGATGGAAGCTGGTACAGGAGAGCATATTTTGATGACGGTACACCTCTTGGGTCAATACAGAATGATGAAGCAAAAATAGATTCATTATCTCAGTCCTGGGCTGCCATAACAGGTGCTGCAAAAAGAAGCAGAACTGAAGAGGCAATGGGTGCTGTTGAAAAATACCTGGTGGACAGAAAAAATGGATTGATTAAGCTGCTGACTCCACCGTTTTATGAAGGTACTTTAAACCCGGGATATATCAAGGGTTATCTGCCCGGAGTCAGAGAAAACGGAGGACAGTATACCCATGCTGCAACTTGGGTAATATATGCATTCTCGCAACTGGGGGATGGAGATAAAACTTGGGAACTCTTTAGTATGATTAACCCCATAAACCATTCAAGGACAAATATGGAATGTATGACGTATAAAGTTGAACCATATGCACTGGCAGCTGATGTTTATTCTGTATACCCTAATGAGGGCAGAGGTGGCTGGACCTGGTATACAGGTGCTGCCGGGTGGATGTACAGAATAGGTATAGAGCAGCTATTGGGACTGAAAAAACAAGGCAACTACCTGTTTATAGATCCCTGCCTCCCGGAAAGTGTAAATGAATATTCTGTAATCTATAGATTTGGGAAAACTGTTTATAATATTAAAATTAAAAATATCAGCCATAAAAATAAAGGAGAGTTAATTAATAATAAAATTGAAATGATTGATGATGGGAAAGCCCATGAGATAGAAGTAATTTTGTAAAAGCTATTAACATTTTTTGTCGAATTGTATATAATTATACTCAAATAGCATACAAGGGGGACGGGGCGTATGAAGGGTACGGTTGTAACGAATTGGCTTAAAAGTATGGAAACGCTTTATGGTAAAGAAATTGTTTCTGAAGCTTTGAAGAAGAACTCCTGGGCTGAGGATAGAATAATAAACCCAAAGGAAGATGTTGAAGATGCATCCATTATGGCAGTAGTCAGTTCTGCTGCAAAATTGGTTGGGAAGCCCGTGGAACAGGTATGGAGGGAGATAGGCAGAAGCAATATTGTATCTTTTTCAAAATGGTTTCCTTCATTCTTTGAAAGAGCCAGTCTCAAGGGCTTTCTAATGATGATGGATCACGTCCACCAGCAACTGACCAAAATGATTCCAGGTGCAAAACCCCCCAGAATGATAGCAAAAGAAATATCACCTAGTGAAATTGAGATAAGGTATTCTTCACGACGCGGAATGTTTGACTATTTTCTCGGGTTACTGGAAGGTAGTGCAACGTTCTTTAATGAAAAGCTTACATATGGTGAAATTGAACGTGGAAGCGATGGAAATGATAAATTCTTACGGGTCAAAATAAAGTTTGAGAAGCAGGACCGGGCGGCAAAGAAATTTGTTTTAAGCCAGGTGCTTTCTCTTGGATTTCTAAGAACAATATCTTTAAAAACAAGTGTCCTTCCGGCAGTTCTTTCAACAGTTGCTGTTTATTTTCTCTTCCCGGGACAATCTATACTAAAGTATGGTATTAGTTGCCTGGCAGTTTTTGTCCTGACCTTTGTGGCGGCTATAATCACTCAGCAGCCTGTTCGATTTATTGAGAATGAAATCAAAAAGCTTACAGAACTCGAATTTTCTGAAAAAGTGGTTTTTAAAAGCTGGGATGAAACTGAAAGGCTTGCTGATATAATCAATACGCTCAAAGAAACAATTACTAAGGACTTCCTATTCCTCAAGGGCGGAAGTGATGATATGTACTCATTTACAACATCATTTTCAGAAATAGCGGCTAAAATGGAGTTCGTATCTGACGGTATTTCGAGTCTGGTTTATGAAGTGGCAAACGGAGCAGTGCATCAGGCTGAAGAGACTGAGAAATCTGTTTATACATTAAACACGAATATTGAGAAAATTAATAAAATCACTAGTGAACAAACAACCGGCAAAACCAATCTTGAAGGTGCTGTTAACGAACTGGAAAGTTCCTTTGAACAAACTGAAAAGGTTGCAGAAATGCTTGTTAATGTCAAGAATAATTTTGCACAGGTAAATGAGGAAGGGGTTCGCTTATCAGAACAGGTTAATGAGATATTGAATATAGTAACTACTGTGTCAAATGTAGCAGACCAGACCAATCTGCTTGCACTTAATGCAGCTATTGAGGCGGCAAGGGCTGGTGAAGCCGGTAGGGGCTTTGCGGTAGTATCTGATGAAATCAGAAAGCTGGCGGAAAACTCAAAATCAGCTGTTAACGTGATCAATAACAGTCTTGTAGTATTTACCGGAAAGGTTTCAGGTTTGGTAGAACAAATCAATAACCAATTTTCTCAGCTGGAAGAGAGTAATAAGACGCTGGAAAATGTTTTAAATGGCAATAGAAAATCAACCAAGCAGATTGTTGTGGTTGCAAATTTAATTGCAAACCTGGTACAGCAGCTATCAAGTGAAACAGATCGACTCTCAAGTATTAATGAAAACATGCATTCACTCGCTGCTATCGCTGAAGAAAACTCTGCATCCTCTGAGGAAATGAGTGCAAATGTATCTGAATACTCGGAGAAGATTAAGGAACTGATAATGAACATTCATGCGTTGGAAGAATTGCTTGAAATGTACAAAAATGAGCTTAGAAAATATAGAATGTAAATAAAA
>CAYQCA010000044.1:0-20370 GCA_964415835.1 uncultured Clostridium sp.
TTATTTCAAGGTAATTTGAAACACCGATCTGGTCTCCTTCAAAAAAAACTGCTCCTGTTTGCAGTGCATAAAGTGTTGATTTATTTCCCTCGTCTACTTCCTTTACTGTTTTTTTATCATAAGGGATTGGATAATTATGTCCCGGAATACTCTTAAGTATCGTACCTTTTACAGTTTTCCCTTCCATCCCCTGTGTGGCATATATTTTCTCACCAAGCCAATCTCCCTTGTGTACCATATTGATCAGGTTTAATTCATAGTGGTCGACGTTGCCGTCCTCCTTGATTTCAGGTTTAACCTCCTTAATCTGGTAGATGTTGTTGATGGAATCATGCCCATGCACAGGGAGCTGTGCTTCGGCAATAAGAATAGGCTTGTGTAGATATAAATTTAAAAGGGCGTCTTTTTTAATCCCGAAAACGACTCCCATTTTATTCAGTTCCGTTATTATTTCTTTTACCAAAGAAGGACTTCCCAGCTCATTTTCATCAACATTTAATGTAATAAAAGCCTTTAGTTCATCCGAAGCTACTTCTACTTTTACCCTTTGCCTGACAATGCCAAATTTTTGGGCCTCCCGGGGTGCCAATACCAAGGCTTCCTTAATTGCTGCAAAGTTTGTAATCTGGATCTCCTTGTTACTGCTGACAATTTTACAAAAATCCTCATAGCTGAGACCCGTCTTAAATGATCGTACATAAAAACCATCGTCCCGCTTACTTATTTCTATATACGGAGAAAAGTAAACAATCTTGTTTGCCATAGTATGCTCCCCCTGAACAAAGGGTCATAAAGGGACGGTTGTTTATCAACCGTTTCTTCTGACTCATCGTTGGAATTAATTTCATTTGAACATATTTAGCATTCTCTCTATATATACTAATAGGGCATGAATTCTTTCATTTATATTCTAACACAGTATTCCACTATATAACAAATACAAAAATCATTAAAATACAAGAAGCCTAAGCATCAATACACCATAATGCTTAAGCCTCTAAATAACTTACCTTCAATCAAAAAAACTCATATTTTCTTGTCCATTCCAATACTTCCCCAGGGTTTATCCTGATGTCCACAAACACTTCCGGGCTTACCACATGTGAATGCCCCCACAATGCAAGCTTTGATACCTTAAGGCAGCTGGTTTCACGAACTCCTTTGCCAGTAGGCCGGTACACAAGCTCCCATTGGTAAGGCAGATTGCCTGTGTACCCCTCAATAATATGGTAGAAATAATCCTGGGGCGTCCTTTCCCATTCTATGCTGCTCTTGTTAGCTTTAATAATATGCGGTTTTCTATCCAGTTTTATCTCATAAGGAAAATTTAACGAATATCCCTCTCCAAGACTATAATCATTAATTCGTATAAAATTATGGCAATATTCGTTCGTTTCTATCCTTTTACTTCCTACATTTTTTAAGCAATAATCGATTTGTAGATAATTCTCTTCCACAAAAATGCTTTTATAAAGCCGGATTGCATATCCTCTGCAGTCAACTGGTTCAACAGCAAACTTTACTCTGTTAATAAATGAAACTACATCTATCTGGTAAGGTCTGATTTTATAATTAGTCCAAAACTCATAAGGGCTATTTGAATACCTTTTCAGCGATCCAACCCCTATTTTCGGAAAGCACTCACCTAATTCAGTATCTTTATACCCTATAGCACCATCTATGCCAAATTCATTACATAAACCAATACCACCAGTTCCGCTATCAGGGCTATTGCTTTCCTTTGCACAGAAGGTATTGATTCCATCTAAAGTAACCTGTGTGATAAAACCGGTCCAATCGAACCTGGCCCCTCTGTACACTTGACCCGGTTCGGCTATCTCAATCTCCAGTCTATTGCTTCTGATTATTATAACGCCTAAATTCCGAGAAAATTTTTCGGTTGTAGAAAAATTTTCTTTCATGAGCGGCGTTTCATCGAGGCGGGAGATATGCTCACCGCCTGAAAACTGCAGACTACCCGCCACCTGTTGAGGTGGGGAACATTTTCGATGCCTCGTTATATCTGAATCATCCTTTCTATAATAAAATCAACTGTTCCATTTAATAGTAAATTACTCCATTCCGTACTCGAGAAAAGATGGTCTGCCTTTTCTATTCTGATGAGCTTAGATTTTTCTCCGTAAATTCCTGCATACTTGACCGATTCTTCAAAAGAAACTGAGTCATCATTACTTCCGTGTATTAACAGAACATCTCCATTGAATCCCCTTATAATATTATACACGTCCAGCCCCTTCAATTCATCCAGTAAAATTGGATTAATAAACAGTCCCCCGCTCTCAGGGCTACTTTTATCTTCTTTGATACTGTCTTGTGTGATTTGCTCAACATAATCATACATACTTCCTGCCGGTGCCCACAAGACCATGCCTTTCAGACTTTTCAGCCGGGGAGCTGCTAAACTGCTAACCAAGCCTCCCATACTGAAACCTAAAATAAAAAGATTATTTTTGTCTGCATATTCCAAACCGGACATGTACTCAAAAATTAGAGCAGCCTCTTCTATCTCAGTCATGAGGCTCATTGAATCAAAGGTTCCATCACTTTCTCCCGACCCGGAAAAATCAAACCGCATACTTCCTATTCCCGCCTTCTCAAGTATTCTTGAAAGCTGCACAAATTTAAAGCCGGCTTCAACTTTGGTTCCTGTAAAGCCATGATACATTGCTACAAATGGATATTTTTTCTTATCCCCGTCAGGTATATGTATCATTCCTCTTAGTGTCAACCCATTAATTTCAAGCTCAACATGCTTTTGCATTTCGAATCCTCCTTAATTTATTTCAACATAAAACATCCCAGAAAGTACCGCTTTTATGACACCGTTACCTTCAAACCTTACAACGCTTTTATTTGTTCCTGCTATTTCCTCAAGTGAATATTCTACAGATTTGCCCTGTGAATCATATAATACAAATCCTTCTTGTGAAAATAAGTTCTCAAATATCAGCTCACCTTCAGAAATACAATTGAAGTAGTAAATAGTCGAGTTGTCTTCTAATACTACATTCTTTAAGATGGTTGTTGAGCTATAAAGTCTTTTTTGCTCAAATCTTTTGCTCCTAAGCAGTTCTATATTATTTTTGCCATTGTATAAAAGACTTTCGGGTATTTGCAGAGAACCCTTCAATTCATCTCCATTTATGAATATCTTATCCACAACCTGACCTTCCCCTGTTGACACTGCATAAATCCTTGAGTTCCTATAAACAAAATTGTCCACCCGGTCTACAAACCCGCTTGCCCGCACAGCTATACCCATTGGAAGAGGCTGTAAAATCAAAGACTGAAGTGAATATATCATACTTCCGGTTGTAAAAGGCAGCCCCCGCAATGCCTCAGGAGTACCTAAATATTCAGTGGATGATCCGGTCATAGGATATTTCGGGGTATACGTTAGCGCGTCTTCAACTTCCGGCAACAGCATATTTTTATACTCGTCATCGTCCATACCGTATTCCTTAAGTATGCGGCTTATTGTGTTCCATGGACAAAGTCCATATGCATTTCCTGCTCCCCATTTTTGATAAACCAGTTTTACACTACTAAGTGAAACATTTATATCAGGATGGAAAGGTCCCAGAGACACTGCCCAGGAGTACTCCCAGGGATTATGTATCTCTTTTTCCCATACTGTTTCTCCGTCGTCAAGTACAAGATAAGCCACGCTATACACACCCATTTCATTTACAAACCTGTTTATTATGCCTTCCTTGAGAGAATCGGCCAGCTCCCGGTACCGGCCAGCCTTTGAAGCCTTCATATCAGGACTGGATTTAATAAGAACCTCCATCATCCTGAGCACATTGTACATGTTGATATTGTGATATATCGTATAGCAATACACAACATTTCTGCCCTTGTGCTTCTCCTGCGGATCCCTGTATTCATCAAGCTTACCCGTGACAGCATCATAGCCGAAGAAGGGAGAATTTCTCAGCGTCGTTTCTCCAATAGTATCGCTGCCAAAGAGCTGCTCTTTTTCATCAAACAAGGTTTTTATAGCATAGTCCACAGCATTGGTAACAGGAATCAGTTCCTGTGAATATAAAAAATCATCACTGCCTGTTGTCTGATATAAATTATATAATCCATATACGAGGTAGAATAACCCGTCATCCTCGCTCTTTCCCCATTTTGTACCCACCATCTGCAAATATTCTCTATATTCAAAGCCATCAATGTGCTTGGTTACTGAAGGATTGTTAAGTATAAAAGGATATGTATTTTGGAGCAGATAAGGATTGCCAGACAAAGCAAGCATTGACGTAGACATAAGTGCGTCTCTTATCCATATGAGATGGTAGAGCCTGTTAATGGCTCCAAAGGTTACTCCTCCATCATCTGACATCGAATACACTATTCTCCGGTTTAAATCTACTACTCGTTGAAACTCGGAATGATTTATTTTGAGAACTGATTTAGCCGTGAATGTTTTTACGCTTTTCTCTCCATATTCTATAAGCTCTTCATAAGAAAATTTCTTTAGTTTTGTGGATATTCGTCTTATCTGGTATAAATTTTCTTCTCCTCCCATCAGAATAATATCATTATCTACGATTTGCAGCACACATGAGCCGTCATCAAGTATCCTGAACCTGTTATCAAGAAAGCTTGAAAACATTACAAAGGATACAATTTCTTCTCCACGGTCACAAAATCTCTCGTATAAAAGTCCGTCTTCCATAACAAATTCCTTATGTGGCTTAAAGACCAACGTAAGTGGAGATGCTGCTGCAACTGCGAAACAATTCTCATCAACAACATTGACAAAGTTTAAAGTGTTAGTGGCTCCTGTATTGGTTTCCAGGTACACTTGCGTAACAAATGGGTCATAGTCAAAATTCAATATGTGCCCAGATTTAATTTCCGGCAGTCTGAAGTCGCTAAACAGTTCAGTATTATTATCTCTATTGGAGAAATTTCTTGCGGCAAACTCTTTTCTTCTATAGGCATTGGGCTTATATAGCAGTTCAAGCTCGGCATAGTTCTCATGACATAATAAAGTCAGCCTGTTTCCGCATCTATTTTGCAAAATAATGTTATGAATGCCTGTCTCAGTAGCAGGATCGCAATAGATATTTTTCATATGCTCCTCCATATCCAAACAACGGCGAAAGGCTTCACCATTTCGCCTTATGTTCAATATAATTACTGCCTGGAGCTGTAAACAGTCCAGGCAGTGGATAAATCCCTATTTCTTTTGCTCGGCATACCATTTGTCAAATTCCTGCTGAATAACAGGTATATATTTATCGGTGCCTGCTTTTTTTAGCTTCTCAATGAATTTAGGCACATTTACTTCCGGGTCAACGGCTCCTACATCAAGAGCATCCCCCATTTCCTGAATCACACTCTTGACAGCTGCATACTCTTTTTTCCATGGGTCAGCATTGAACTGGAAGCCTAGGCTCTTAAACGGAACAGCTTGATTGTTGAACTCTTCGAATTTCTGCCACTTTTGTGGATCTTCGTTTTCTGACAGGTAGTTTAAGGTCTGATCACCAAACATCCAGGCAGCTCCGAAATTATAGCCCGAATCTGTGGTAAACTTTATAACATTCTCAGACACCTTGGTATAGTGCTTTCCCTCTATACCGAAATTAAACAGGTTATTGAATTCCTTGTCGGTGTACATGAGATTTAATAGCATCATAGCTCTTTCCTTGTTCTCTGAGGTAGCTGAAATGGCATTCATGGAGCCACTTAAATCTCCGTCTGTTGAATAAGTCTTCGTCATAGCCTTTTGTACCCAGGTAACCTTGCCGCCCTTCGACATTTCAGCATCTGCTCCCGGCTTTGTTCCTCCTGTGACCACAAAGTAATTTCCGTTTTTCTTCTTCTGGTCATAGGTGGAGGTCTTTGCAGCAGCATCCTTGTCTATGTATCCTGCGTTATACCATTCACGAAGAATTCTGCATTTCTCCATGTATTCAGGAGTCTCAAACCTGTTCACTACCTTGGTATCATCCTTGTCTGCGTATAGATCCCCAGGCACTGCTGTGTCCCCGGCTAAAGGCTCGAACTCGGTCCAGACATCACCGTTGTATATAGAATTTCCAGGACTGATTCCCAGTGGTACCAGATCCTTCTCATTTTCCTTGATTAACTTAAGTAATTCGCCCAAATCTCTGTTTGAATTAACCTTGCTGATATCAATATTGTATTTGTCTACGTATTCCTTGTTGAAGAACAAACCTGATGAGCGGGCTCTTTCCTTATATGTTGGAAGGGCAAATTGCTTTCCGTTTAACTGACCGCCTTTTAAGAACACTTCACCTAGTCTTTCCTTGATTGCTGCACCGTATTTATCAAGAAGTCCGTCCTGGTTCAGATCTGCAAACCAATTTTTGAGAGCGTTTGTCTGGAAGCTCAGGTACGAAGCTGTAAAACACAAATCGTAGGGTTCTCCTGATGCCGACATGGCACTGGTCTTAGTAATAAACGTGTCCCAATCCAGAGGATACAGCTTTACAGAAGCATTGATTTTGTCCTTCAAATATTCTGTCATTTTTGCCTCTACTTCCTGCTGATCCTTTTGTTGTCCTACACCACTAAAGAAGTACCAGGACAGTGTAACAGGTTCCAGTTGTTCTACAGGATTGACGGTAGCCGATGCCGTGGAACTTTGCGCTCCCGTACTTTGACTGGAAACAGCAGTCTCTTTGTCACCGCAGCCGGTCAATACCATGCTAATAACTAACACTGCTGCAATCATCAAGCAAAACATTCTTTTTGCCTTACCCATTTGTAATTCCCCCTTAAATAATTTTATATGATCCGCCTAAGCGGTATCAGCCCTTGATGGCCCCTACGGTAAGTCCCTTTACAAAATACTTCTGAAAAAAGGGATATGCCAGGATGATAGGTCCTACTGCCAGGATGCACATGGCCATTCTTGAAGATTCTGATGGAATCTGATTAATGAGGCTCGACGTCTGACTGTTGGTAAAAGCACTCATCTTTATCAGTAACTCCCCATTTGTAAGCATTTTGAATAATGTATATTGAAGGTTGGCAAACTTCTGATCGGTTGTAAGGATCATGGGCAGCCACCAGTCATTCCAATAGGTTATAGTTATAAATAATCCTACTGTTGCAAGTCCTGGTTTTGATAACGGTAAAACAATTCCTGTAAAAATTTTAAATTCACTTGCACCATCGATTTTTGCCGATTCAATGATAGAATCTGGTATAGTGGTTGAGAAAAATGTCCTCATGATAATAACATACCAAACATTCATGGCATAGGGTAGTATTAGCGCGAGATAGGTATTTGTAATGTGCAGGAATTTGGAGCACACAATATACCAAGGTACCAGCCCACCGCTGAAAAGCATGGTTACAAACACAAACATTGAGAAGAAATTTCTGTATTTGAGACTCTTTCTTGACAGAGGATAAGCAAACATCGAAATTACAACCAGACTCAGGATAGTTCCTGCGATTGTTGCAAGAATAGTGACAAAATAAGCATTAAATATAACATTCCCTTCCCTTAATACGAAACTGTACGCATAGGTTGTGAATTTTTTGGGAATAATGCCATAACCGTAATCAATAATAGCCGATTCATCCGACAGGGATACCGATACAATGATGATTAGTGGCAAAACACAGGCCAACATATATATCAAGCAGAAAAAATTTATCATATGTCTGGCTGCAAAAGGAAGAGAATTCTCTCTGTTTCCTCTCATTTTATGTACACTCCTTTACCTAAAATAGTGAATAGTCCGGATTTACTCTTCTTACCATGTGATTGGTAAACAGCACCAGAATAAAGCCTACAACTGCCTGATAGAGTCCGGCTGCCGTTGCCATTCCATACTCACCGCTTCTTAACACCGTGAAAACATAGGTGTCGATGACCGAAGTTGCCGAAAACAGTGGGCCCGATGCCAGCGGAACATTGTAAAACAATCCAAAATCCGCATTAAATATTCTACCTACCGCCAGAATGGTCAGTATAATCATCTGTGGCTTAATCATTGGAATCATTATCATTTTTATCTGCTGCCAGCGTGTTGCACCATCCAGCTGAGCGGCTTCATAATACTCAGTGTCAATTGCAGTTATGCCTGCCAGATAAATAATACTGTTATAGCCTGTATTCTTCCATAGATTAACCGTGGTCAGTATGAACGGCCAGTATTTGGATTCCGTATACCATGAAACCGGCTCAATCCCTACCATTGGTAGAATCTTTGTATTGACAATTCCGTACTCCATATTGAGCAAAGCATAAACCAGATATCCTACAACAACCCACGAAAGAAAATAGGGTAAAAAATATGTTGTATGATAAAACCTGGAGACCACCTTATTGTTCATCTCATTGATGGCAACTGCTACAAAAACCGAGGCTGCCAAACCTGCAACAATGAATACCAGATTGTACAAAATCGTATTTCTCGTTATTATAAGTGCATTAGGCGTTGAAAATAGGTATTCGAAATTTCCAAAGCCCAACCATTCACTTTTAAAAAAGCTATTGAATACATTACCAAAATACTTAAAATCCTTAAACGCAATTAATACACCGGCCATTGGGAGATAAGAAAACACCAGTAGAAATAGGATACCCGGCAAAAGCATCATATAAAGAGCCCTGTTTCTAATCATCTCCCTAACAAATCCCGATGTACTCTTTACCTCAAAAAATTTCCCCACACTTAGTCTGGAGTTCAAAGTTGACACCACCTTTAATTTGTTATAACTAAATTTCAGCTACGTAAATTGTTACTGGAAAAGACTTATATGGCACATCGCCTCTTCTGTGACTCCAATTATAGCAAACAAGCGGCTTATATCAATTAAACAAAATGTACTTTGTTAACCTTTTTATACTAATCAAATATAAATAATCAATACTTCATTCATGTTTTTTGACAGAGTGCTCATCTTCGATTCTATTTTTTTGAATGATTTAACAGCCAGGTATACAGCTCAGGGTTTTCATAGGTTTCTGTCCATACATCATGCTGACCTCCATAATATATTGTGAACTTTACATTCCCTCCGTAAGATTTTAGTGCATCCACAGCTGCCTGGTCAGAATCGATGGGAACAGTGCTGTCCATATCTCCGTGAAAAACCCATACCGGAAGATTCTTGAGCTTTTGGAGCTGTTCCAATCTGGATGTGTTTACACCTCCGCTGATGGGAGCTATTGCTGCAAATCTGTCCGGATATTCCATGGCCAGAGCCCAGGTGCCAAAGCCTCCCATACTTAAGCCGGTCAGATATACACGGTTTGTATCTACTCTGAATAAATCCGTTGTTGAATCAAGCAAATCCTCAAGCTTGTCTGTTACAGCCTGCCAGTTTGATCCCGAGGGACACTGGGGTGATATGGCAATAAAGGGAAAGTCCTTGCCTTCAAGGTCATATTGCTCGACTATTTTTGGTATACCATGTATCTTTATTTTTTCCAAATCGCTCCCCCGCTCACCTATTCCATGTAAAAATAGCAGTAGAGGCCATTTTTTATCAGTATTGGTATTATAGTCTTTTGGAAGATGTACCAGATATTCCAGCCTATCTGTTTTAGAGATATGAATATTCTTAAGCTTCCATAAGTTCCTGTCCCGGACCCAGCCGGCTGAAACTCTCCATGGCCCTGTTACCGGGATTCCGCTCAGAGTATTTATTGTGCCTTCTATCTGTCCGGTCACAAGAGCTGTCTTCCCGCTTGTCTGCACAGTCAAATCTCCAGGTCTGAAATTGCAGGCATAATCTTTATCTACCTTAGTCAGTATGTAAAGTAGTCCGTCCTTACTCTGTGACAGCCTGTCAATATCACTTCCGTCCTCCCAAAAATATGAAAATTCCGGCATTGTATATTTTCTGATCACCTCTGGTGATTTTGAATTGCAGGCGTCAAGCAGAATCTTCATGGCATTCATTACATCCGTTTCGGCATCCTCAGAGCTTTTCGTGCTGTCTGAAGGCCATGTACAGCCCGTAAGCATCAGGCAGAAAAGCAATAAAATTGCAAGTACTCGATAGATTCGCATATGGGATTACCTCCTTCTAAGATTTACTCTGCCCAAGCAACCATTCAATCAGCTCAGGACTGTCAAAAACTTGTGAGATAGCATCATTTCCTGATACAGTCAGTGATGATTCCAAGACCTTTCTATTGCCGGCTCTCTTCAAAGCGTCAATAGTACTCTGCCCATCTTCATCCTTATTAAGATAAGCCCTAACAGGAATGCTCTTTATATGGCTCAGATCTTCAAGATCGGAGTCTCTGACTGTACCATTGATGGCAATTAAGGCAGCAAACCTTTCCGGATATTTAAGAGCAGTGTAGTATGCTCCGGTGCCCCCAAGATTCAGTCCGGAAATGAATATCCGGTTTTGATCAAGCTTGTAATTTTTTGATACATTATCAATAATGTTGATTATCTGATCTGTTACTTGAGGCCAGGTCTTGTTTGCCGGACACTGCGGTGAAATAGTGATAAAAGGAAAATCTCTATCTTGTTTTGCGTATTCAGAAATAAGTTTTGGCAGACCGTTCATGGTAACCTTGTCAAGATCGGTACCCCTTTCATCAATTCCGTGAAGGTAAACAAGTACTGGCCAGCTTTTTTCCTCTTTCCCGTAAGCTTCTGGAACGTTCAATGCATATTCCATTGCCACCCCTCTTGAAAAATGTGCATGTGTCAGCCTCCATATTCCTTCTACTCTAATCCAACTGGTAGTGGTCCTCCAGGGCCCTTTTGCTATAACTTCAGTATCTGTTGAAATCATTCCGTACACATATCCCTCTGCTAATGCACTGTCTCCATATACATCAACATTGAATTCCCTCAGCCTGAGAGTTCCGGTATAGCTGCCCTTTGCCCTGTCACTTAATATACTTACAAGTCCTTCATCAGAAGTAGATGAGTTGACAATGTCCGAACCGTCCTCCCAATAGTAAGTACAGTTTTCAGCTGTATATTTTTTTATTGCATCCTTTTCTTTTTTATTGTAGGCATCAAAAAGCCCCGCCAAAGCCCCCTGAACCTGAGCTGTCTGTTCTGCCTCATCTGTACATCCTGCAGCCACAAGGACGATTAGCATTAACAGTATTATTTTGAAATACATTTGCCTCAAACTTCATTCCTCCCTTTCAACATGGTCAGGCACCGGTATCAGGAAATTATCCTGATGCCGGTGCCATGACTTTTACCCTCGGCAAAGCTTATGGTAATACATATACCCTGAGCCAGCCGTCACCGATGCTTGATTCATCTGTCCATGCAGAACCTGTATATTTGCCAAACTGAAGGTCACTGCTGACATTCGCGGTACACCACTCATAGTTTCCATAGTTTGAATTTGTTACCTGTCCCAGAACAATAGCATATTCTGTCCCATTGGTCAGCCCTGTATAGTTTAGTGCTGCACTTACAACGGTGAAATCACCGCCTATGGAGCTGGCCGGTATGGTAGCTGTGACCAGTGCATTGCCTGTGGGTTTGTTACCACTGGTTGCATAAAGACTTACGGTTACATTGCTGGCTGTGTTGAATTTCCTCAATTTCACTTCAACACTGGTAATGCTGGCATTTGAATTAGCCACGAAGGTCTGCCATCTGCGGACCTGATCCGAGGTTTCTCCAAATGTATAGCCGTTTGTTCCGCTATGGCTTATATCAATTATAGTAGGTGAGGATTGTTGCGTAGTAGCAGATACCGGACTGCTCCAGGCACTGCTTCCCACATCATTGACTGCCCTTACCCTATAGCTGTGGGTGGACCCGGCAGCAAGGCCGCTATGCGTATAGGTGGTATTTGTCGTTGAAACATACGTAGCTGAGCCATCCACTTCTATCTCATAACCCGTTGCTCCAGATACTGCATTCCAGCCTATAGTAATAGATGAAGTTCCCGAAGCTGTTACTGCAAACCCAGAAGGTGTTGCTGGAGGCTGGGGCTGCTGTGAACCGCTTGATAAATAAACCTTCAACCAGCCGTCACTTATACTTGACTCGTCAGTCCATGTACTTCCAGTGTATTTCCCGAAATCATAACTGCTGTTTACATTCACTCCTGCCTGCCATTCGTAATTACCACCGATACCCGGCGTAGACTGCCCCAATACTATCGCATACTCAGTACCGCTTACCAAACCGCTGTAAGCTAAAGGAGCACTGACCACTGAATAATCGGAAGGAACCGATGCTGCTGGTATTATTGCAGAAGCCAGAGGTGTTCCCGTAGGTTTATTCCCACTGGTAGCATACAACTCTACTGTCACATTCCCTGGAGAAACATTTTTTCTTATTTTGACTTCTACGCTGGTTATATTGGGATAATTATCTGCAATAAAGGTCTGGTACCTCTTGACCTCGTCGGATGACTGACCGAAGGTATAGCCCGATGTTCCGTTGTGTGATACATCAATAACACTGGTAGCAGGGGCTTGGGGGGTAGTTACCGATACTATTCCACTCCAAGCGCTTGTTCCTCCGCTGTTTTTGGCTCTGACCCTGTAGTTATGTGTGGAACTTGACAACACGCCGCTGTGGTTGTATGTTGTACCGGCTCCATTGTCTACTACTGTTCCGTCTAGCTCTAAATCATATCCTGTTGCACCCTGGGATGCATTCCAGCTCACTGAGATGTTAAAGCTGTTTACTGCTGTTGCTGAAACATTTGCAGGAGTTGCAGGAGGTTGCGGAGGAACCTGAGTAGTTGCAGATACAATACTGGTCCAGGCACTTACTCCAATAATATTTTTGGCCCTTATTCTATAGTTATGGGTTGTACCCGGTTCAAGGCCGGTATGTGTATATGAGGTTGCAGATCCATTATCGATTATAATTCCGTCAACTTCTATGTCATAGCCTGACGCCTTGCTGGATGCACTCCAGTTAACAGTAATTGATGTGGTATCAGGAGATGTAGCCGTTACGCCGGTAGGAGTTGCAGGTGGTTCGGTAGGAGCCTCCGGTGCCGGAACAAATTTTGCCAACATCTTAATATATCCTGCCTGATAGTAAATGGCATTTTCAGATATCTCCCAGGATGCATCTACATTATTTGGCCACTCCCAAGCGACCCCGTTCCAGTCCCTGTACATTTTCTGCATCGGCTGGCCTCTAGGCGGTGTTGATGTTCCGCTGTACTGCGTGCTTGGTCCCCCTGGGAGATAGCCCGGTGGTGCATAATCCCACTGAGTACCGTCAAAAAACCAGCTATGGTATATCTGAGTTATTGAACTATCTGCACCGTAATCCTCCATATTTGTCAGATAAACAAAAGCAAATGGATTGACTCCGTGGAAATAGTGGAGTATATTCTGCGCTCTTTTATAGTAATCCGGCCAATTGCTTGTATTTAAATCGTATTTCTGAAAATCGAACATTGTAGCACTAAAACGTGCCCTTACCTGCAGGCCCCCCCAGTGATACGCCCAGTCAGGTACATAGGATCTGTATAAATCCTGGTTGTCAACGAAGCTGTAATCATGGACGCTTGCATTTCTTCTGTTCAATATAGCTGTCTTAACGGCGGGATCTGCATTCGGCAGTGTGGTATAGAACATAAGAGCATCAGCCTGCTCTCCTATATACATGCCCCAGTAATCGTCACCGAAGGAATAGGTAGTTGTGTAATTGTTCTTAAAATATGTATGATAAGTTTCATTATTTGTTATTGCAAACAGGTATGCAGCAGCAACTGTAGCGGCCTGTGCCTGTCCTTCAAGGCTTACGTCCGCATCTCCCGCCTCTATTTCGCCGTTGTCGGCATTTGCATTTTTAGGATTTGCATGGTACCAGTTCCAGGCACTGATGGCACGGTTTTTTAAATCCTCAGCATAGCTCTGCAGACTCGGGAAATTGCTCAGTGTCAGTGAGGCATGAGCAAAATTCAAGGCAGTAATAATCGTGGAAGAAGAACACTTGGGTAAATAGTAACGGTATGCGGTGTTTGTGCTGGGTGGCAGCGAATGGGTTCCTCCTCCGCCGCTGCTTGGGAAGCCCATCTTTAGCAGTACTCCGCCATCACTTTCCTGCATTTTCTTCAGCCAATTCAATTCCCACATAACCTCATCGATTATATCCGGGATACCGTTTCCTGATTCTGGTATATTGTAGTCATCGGTAAAAATTTCGGAATTTTCTTCATAAGCCGTCAGAAGCTCGTTGATCGGTTGTGCTGTGAAGGTGACATACTTGTTATAGTCACCTGCGTCCATCCAGCCTCCCGAAAGGTCTCTGGTGGTGGCAGGATTGTTCCGGTCGAAGACATTCCGGCATTCTGTATCCTGATTGGGGCCCAAAAAGGCTGCGCCATCAGCAAATTCTGATCCCGCATGCTGTGCAAGGTGGGGAGTACCCAGTCTCTGGTAGTAGAAGGTTTTTATAGCTGCTTTCAGGACATCCTTGTAAACATCTTCAGCTATTTTAAAATCATAGGATTTTAAATTTCTCTGCACATCATAAATATAGTACTCACCTTCAGCTGTTACTGAGGAAAAATCAAACCACCAGCCTCTGTCCCCGGAGGTTGTCTGTGTTGCACCTCCATTCCAAGCTACGGGTGAACCTGTGAAAATAATGGCGTCATCACTTACACGTCTCACCTGAAGGGTACTTCCAGGAATATAGGAATCGGAAGAGTTAAAGCCGGACTGCGGGTCAACCAGTACTGCAACCTTGTCATCACCAGGTCTGTAACCAAATTGATCCACCATAATGTACTTCTGTACTGTTACTCCGGGTATAGCTGCCAGCGCTGCCTGGGGCGTAATGAAGCCGGACAGCATAGCCATGCATAGTGCCAAGGATAGTATAATTCTTTTGGACTTACTGATTAACATAAATTACCTCCTGTTATATAGTAAACTATTTTAGCAAACGGATACTTTTTATTAGCCCAGATCCGACACTTAGTTCACCTCCCTGCAGCAAATTTCCGCTTATTAAATAGTTTCGAGTATATTTAGAAAAGCAACCGCCTTACAGGAATATAATTTTATAGAGGAGTGTTGAATATCTTGATTTGATAGTCTGATTATAGCATGCATATAACGCGAATCAATTAAACAAATTGTACTTTTTTAACCTTTTTATACTGTCTCATATAAATAATCAATACTTTTTTCAAACATAGATACACACTAAAATACTTTAATATGTTTAAAATTGTATTTATTGTTTAATTTACTTTTAATTTATAAGCAAATATCATAAAATTATGATTATCCAAACAAGTATAGTTTTTTAAAGGAACGTGCATATTATGACAAACAATACCGGGAAGCTTATCAATAAAGAACCAAATAGCTACTATGCCAGAATATTCTTATTTTTTATTACAAGCATAGTTGTTACAATACTTATTCTATCAACCGTTTTATACAAGAATTTTGAAGTAATTGCACAGAGAAAGATATACTCCTCTGAGAAGCAAAGCCTTTCTCAGACAAGCTACAGTGCCGATATTCTCACTGAATCTGCAAAAACTCTAATGATGCAGTTGTATGGAGACAGACAAATCCAAAAACTATTATATTTTTCAAATCCTGAGGACATGGAATTGAATGATGCTATTCGCAAGCTGATTACATACCAGTCTGCCGCATCCTTTGTTCACTCAATTTATATATATAATCCTTCAACTAACCTATTCTATGTATCTGTAGCGAGCAACAGCTGCAACGCCTATACAAGCTCACTGTTCTATGATGAGGAGATTGTAGATATTCTGCATAATTATAAAGATATTAAAATGTACTATCCAATCCCTCGGGATATACCTTTACCAACAAGTGTTGACCACCCTGTATATAACAAAGGTTATACATATATTTTTTATGAGCCCTCAGACACGGAGAACAATGTTAACTTTGCAATTGTGATAAATATCTCTGAAGCCTGGCTAAGGCGGACTGTAAATAATCTTGATACAATGTCGGGCAACAGCACCTTTATTATAGACCGGAAAGGGAATACGATAATAAATTCCGGCAAAAACTTAAGCCTCCCAGATATTTCTAATAAGGAATATATAAATACTATTTTAAAATCAGAAACCGATACAGGCTATTTTGTTGACTCTGTTGACGGGGCCAAGTCTCTTATAATCTATACATACTATAATGTGTTTGACTGGATTTTCATCAGGACAATTCCATACAATACTGTAATGGAAGAAATAGTCGGAATGAAAAATAAGACTATTATTATAGCTATGCTAATATTAGTGATTGGTATTTTGGGTTCGTTTTTTATCTCCAGGTATTTATTCAAGCCCATTGACAGCATGCAGAAAAAGCTTAAATCTCTGGAATCAGAAAAACGTAACAACCTCTATATACTAAAGCAGGACTTTCTACGCAGCATCCTTCTTGGAAAAAATGACCCCGACCTACAAGGGATAAATGATCAATTTAATGCTCTTGGTATCAAATTCGACCTTGAAGGGACATTTTTAATAATTCTTCTGATGATAGACCGTTATTCTGATTATTGTATCAAATATAATCCCACTGATCTGAGCCTTTACAAATTTGGGATAATGAATATCACCTCCGAAATATTTGCGGAGAATTTTAATGTAGAATGTGTAGATATAGAAAATTCAAATATAGCTGTCTGTATTAATCTTACCGATGCCGATTCTCTTCCTTCAAATGAAGACATTCAACAAATTGTGTTAAGGGTTCAGGAAGGTGTACAAAAATTTATTGATATGACGGTATCTGCTGTCGTCAGTTCTACAGATAAGGCTGTAGAAAGTCTACCTTCACTTTATATGGAGATACAGCAGGCTTCTTACTACAGATTATATTACGGTTACAATAGCATTATTTTTGCCAGGTCTACAAAACAGTTCAGCTTATATGAGTATTCCTATCCTTCTCAGAAGGAAAAGCTGCTTGTTGAAGCCCTGATGCTGGGGAAGCTTCAAGAACTCAAATCAATTTTCAGCAGTATAATAGAAAATGCAGTAAACTATCCGTATGCATCGTTCCACCTTACCATGTCCCGTGTTGCGTTCGCTGTTAACACTGTTGTGGAGACAATTGAAAGAAGCAGTGGTATGTTTATATGCTATGATTTTAATGAACTCATTTCAAAGCTAAACAGGTGTGAAACAATAGATGAAGTAACCCAGTTGTTCTTTAACCTCTTTGACCATATTATCGGTAAGCTGGATGAAAGAAAAGATTCCAAATACGATATTCTGATTAATAAGATTGTTGAAATGATCAACAACGAATACATGCGTCCGGATTTAACACTTGAAAGCATTGCAGAACGGGTCAATATGTCAAACGTTTATCTCGGACGGTTGTTTAAAAAGCTTACTTCAACGTCAATGGTTGACTATATAAATGATTTAAGAATGAAAAAGGCTGCAAGTCTCCTGTCATCTTCAAACATACCCATTGCTTCGGTAGTTGAGCAGACAGGCTTCACTAACAGCCAGTATTTCTATAAAATGTTTAAAAAAACCTATGGTGTCACACCAAACGAATACAGGCAAAAAACTGTTTCAGGCATTTAGCTTTTTTACCCCTTGAGCGCTTATTTTTTCCTTTTTTCTGTAAATCATCGTATATTTGGTACTTAACTCCGGATGTCCTTCAACATCCAGACACAGAATTATTCGGTCAGTCTCAAGGCGGGGTAGATTGTAGCGAAGGATTGGTCCCGGTATATTTACATTCTCTTTCAAATGGGTATACTTCCACTCAAGCAAGTTTATTTTTCTGTCTTCTGCTATTATCGAAGCCACAACAGTTCCACCCTCCACTGCATACGGAAGGTCATTCAGCATCCAGAGCTCCGCACTGAAAACTTCATCCTGCTCCCAGACAAACTTAGGTATCCGTGCACTGGCCAGCAAAGGTCTACAGGAAGCTTTGATGGCGTAATAGGCAGGTTTTGGCTCATGAGGCCAGCTAATGATGCTGTTATTGGCGGCCGTAGACCACGGTTCATCAAAACACCAATTCAAGGCCATTGAACAGTAGGGTTTCTGTCTTCTCGCCTCTTCAAAAATGCACTTGTATCCTTCAGACTGCAATATCTGTCCTCTTTCAATCAATTCATCAATTGATGCCGAAGGACCAAAATAGTATTCTATGTTGTCAATGAACAACCAGGAGGTTTCTGTCCATGAGCCGAATGCATGATGGACTTCCCATGCAGTTCCGGGCTCAGGCGGAAACAGCTCTTCCTCCGGTATAATTGACCTAAGGCAGCCTAAAGAGGCAGGACCCGGTACACCAAACTCAGTATATGCAGTGCATGTAGCTTTGGGCATCACTTGGAACACCTCTTCGCCTGTTTCATACCTGAAAGTATAATTGCCATGTCCCATACCCATAACCGGAGATGTCATCAGAAAAGGGGTTTCCGGATCCATATCAAAGCAATTTCTGTTTAGAAGGCGCAGAGGCAAGGATTGCTCTGTCATACCCGACCATGAATTGAAGAGTTCATTCCCCCCGCACCAGATTACATGGCATGGGTGTCTGCGCAGCCTTTTAATAATGGAACGCGATTCCCGATCCAATACAGCTAAATAAGAGGCCGTTCCCTCATAGTTATTGCAGCTTAGAGGAAACTCCTGCCATACCATAATGCCATTTTCATCGCATATGTTATAAAAGGCTTCCTTATTTACCACCGCTCCTCCCCATGAGCGTAAGATATTCATATGGGCATCCTTTGCCATTCCTACAAGCTTTCTGTACATATCCTCATTTACTGCCCCCGGGAAAATGTGGGGACTTATCCAATTTGAGCCTTTGCAGAATATCCGTCTCCCATTTATCTCCAAAGTAATAGGAGGATTATTAGGGCCCTTCGGAAAATCCAGTTTTCGATCCCATTCTCCCTCCTGCATTACCAGACTCACCTTTCTGAAGCCTACCCTGCTTTCCAGTCTGTCACACAATCTACCATCCATGTCAAAAAGTTCAACGGCAGATTTGTACAATACTGGGTCTCCCTGACCGTTCGGCCACCATAGTTCAGGATAATCCAGTTTATCTATAAACAAGATATTGCTGCTGCCATTAAGCTCTTTTTCTTGTTTCAGTATAATACGCCCCATTTTATCATAGAGCTGCCACATAATCCTTGAACTGCAATCTTCTCCAAGTTTTACATCTATAGTCAAGTCTGCTATGCTGAAATCGTCACTGAGTTTGTAGAATACTTCCGTTTCCTTTATGTAGATAGAATTTCTTATTTCAACATATGTTTCATCCCAAATTCCGAGAGGAACAAGCCTCGGATGGAAGTCCCAGCCATAGCTTACAGCTGGTTTGCAGCATTGAGAGGCCTGATCTCTTCCGAAGGGGACGCCTTCTCTTATCGGTGCCGGATAAATCAGCACTTCTATAATATCACCACTTGATACCTTTCCAGTCAGGTCGATTTCAACAGGTGTAAACATTCCCTCCTGCTCGTATATTAAGTCATCTCCCAGTCTTATTTCAAACTGATAATCAATTCCTTTAGATATAAAAAAAATTTTTTCACCATTCTTTATCTTAGGTATATTGAGTTTTGCATTATATGACCAGTAAACCTGCTCCATCCATTGGTACTCTTTATAGTTATCTGCATAGGTATAGGGCTTATATCCTTCAGCGAGACCCCAGTCAAGCTGAACAGCTCCGGGAACCGCCGCCGGTACTCTTTTAGCCGGCGCTTTGTTCCTGGTTTTGCTAAAGCCTACATTCCAATCTAAATATATTTTGTTCATACATTACCTCTGTATAATAGTTAATTAGTAGAATCTTGGTACAATTGTATTATCAGACAGAAGCATTGTAAATTTTAAAATCGATACTTTATTAAACTATCTGTACTTTACATCTATTATTCTTAGTTCTATCTCTGCCTCAATACCTTTTGTATCAATCACAGGCTGGTGATTTTCCATCTTATAGCTCACTTTCCCCAGCAATCTGCTTCCATGGTAGAGTGCTTTTTCGCAGTATGTAACAGAGTCATCAGCATAGATTTCAACAGCTACTTTGTCCCATACCTTGTTTTCTATATATTGTAAAGGATCGGTCTTAAAAATAATACTTCCGGCTTTTACAAACAAAGGAATTCTCTCTAGTGAACAATAATACTCAATCCACCTTTTACCGTCCAGAACCTCCCTGGTCCAATAATCCACCCACCTACCCTCGGGCAGATAAATGCTTCTGGAGCCTTCTGCGCAAAACATCGGTGCAACAAGAAAATCCCCGCAGAAGAGATATTCCGTATCCAGATTTCTTACACACAAATCCTCAGGATATTCCAATACAAGGGCTTTCACCATCGGCTCACCCTTTATGCAGCACTCTACTGCGCTGCTGTATATATGTGG